>JANOXZ010000799.1:0-8007 GCA_031418695.1 Synechococcales cyanobacterium VAR_35_metabat_10 | reverse complement strand
TTTCCATGAATAAGTACACCGCTGTCGTTGGCTTCGACTCCGCTCAGCCAACTAAACTTTTAAAATAGTTGGTATTTTGTTTGAGAGAAATCACCTTAATTCAATTGTAGGGTGGGCAATGCCCACGTTCGGATTTTTACTGGAACTATTAAGTCATTGGTGATGATGTTCACCATAAAATTGAGGCATTATTAGGATCCTTGGTTAATACTTGGAATCTAGGTAGTGGGCAGTGCCCACCCTACAACTGCTATCTTTGGATTTATGAATTTGCCGTGATCGCATCCTTTAATCTTTGAATCACCATCGATCGATCCAGATAAGACAGCAATGCCCCAGCCTTTGGCCCCTTATCCTTACCCATAAAGCAGCGGTAAATTGCTTGGAAGGCGATCGGCTGAGTAATTTCTAGCGACTCATCTTTACTAATGGCAAACAAAGTTGTTTGCAAAGTATCTCCATCCCAGGAAGTCACAGCCTCTAAAGCTCCAATCAGCTTCTGAAGATATTGAATTTGTTGAGGAGTGAGTTGATTTACTGTCTCTGGGACTGAATCCACATACAGAGTCAGCTTTTCTTCTGGATCAGCATAATCGTCTAGCCACTTTTGCGCGACCTTAACTCGCAGATCGGCCATCTGCCGATCGAACTCACTAAAATCTGCTGGGCTGCGGGTAGCAATCTCGTTGTGGATATCTAAGTGAGGTAACTGCAACAGCGAAATCAAAGTACTAAAGTCAAATGGTTGGAAAGGTTTAATTTCCTCATCTGGCTGGGCATAGAGTAAGGGCAATAGCTCCTCATTCAACTCTGGTTGTTCCCGATATTTAGAGATTAAAGCATCGTAGTCACGATAAAGGCGAGTGATGGTTTCGTAGTTAGGAGAGAAATTGATCGCTGTACGGGGTTGGGTGCGTAACATCAAAAAACGCAGTAATTCTGCTGGTAGCAGCTCTGCTACTTCCTTGGCGCTAGCACCTACGCCTTTAGAAGAACTCATTTTGGTGCCGTTGATCAAAATAAATTCATAGGCTGAGTGCATGGGTGGCTGCTTATTCAGTACCTTGCGACAAATTGAATTGGCCACATCGCGGGATCCACCTTTTTGGGAGTGATCTTTGCCTGCCATTTCGATCGTCACACCTACGACTTCCCACTTGGCTACCCATTCTACTTTCCAAGGCAACTTACCATTGCCATCAAACGGCGAAATCCAGCCAGAATGTCCGCAGCCTTTGACCCAGTCAGTGGCGTTGGGCTGACAGGTGTAGAAAACTTCTTTACCGTTGTATTCAGTAACTGTAGTGGTGGCGATCTTGCGGCATTTTTCACAGATCACCTGGAAGGGATACCAGTTATCAGCGCGTTGAGCTTTGCTGACTTGCAAGTAAGCTTCCCGTACTAAGTGGGCATTTTGCAGGAACCGATCGATGTGTTCATTTAACTTACCGGTGCGATACAGGTCTCGTAGGTAATAAATTTCGGGCTTGACTCCTAAGTAATCAAACACTTCCAAAAATTCATTCATGAAGAACTTGGCATAATCAGTGGCTCCCTCGCCCGGTGAGGGCACGTTGCAGAGGGGTTCGCCCAAGTAAGGCGAGAATTTTTCTTGGTTGAGGTAATGGGGGACGGTGTCTAGAGCATCGTAATCGTCCACGCCATACATAAATTTCACTGGTTTCCCGGCCTGTTTCAAAGCTCGATAGATGACATCATGAATGACCACGCCTCGCAAGGAGCCGACGTGAACCCGCCCAGAGGGGGTCTTGGAGTCGTTTACAATCTGTGCGCCTTGCGCTTCGGCAGCGATTTTATCAGCCCAAAACATGATGATTACAATGAACAGCAGGGTTCTATTTTACCTACAATGGGTTCGATCGATCCATGGAATTGTTATACGTTGAAAGCTTTTCCCAAACAAGTACCGCAGTGCCTTGAATTCCATCAAAAATGAGAGTCAGCTTGTCACGCTGGATTTCAAAGAAGCGATCAACATCAATATCAGTCCAATGTTAGAACAAGCTCGCCTCGGTGTGGTGGATGACGCGATTACCCAGTGAGCCAGCAGCTCTTCTGGTTCAAATGGCTTGTTCATATATGCAACAGCCCCAAGATTCAGACTCTTGATTCGATCCATGCTTTGGCTTAAGGCAGACAAAAACAATACCGGAATTTAGGCAATATCTTGCCGTTCGCGCGAACTAGTTATAAATTCATAGCCATCAACTTCTGGCATCATTACATCACAAATAATCATATCTGGAATATCTTTATCCAATATGGCTAAAGCTAAACAACCATTATTAACCATTGTCACCTGATAGTTCTGAAACTCCAGATAGTCTTTTAAAAGTAAAGTCAGGCTACAATCATCATCTACTAAAAGTAGCTTATTATTAACTCGATTAGTATAGCATTGCATAATTACTGCGCTTCTAATTTGTGAAATGGTCACTGGGCGGTGACAATAGAAGAAAAAGCCAAATGCTGCGGACAAAGAAAATACTAATATACGTGCTTAAAACCTTAATATATCTTTACATTAAGGTTTGCCAGCGCTGTCAAATGCCTGCGCTCATGAAAGTGATTACTAGCTAACTTCAGCAGAGTTAATTAGTGGCCAAGCAAAGTTAAAGCTTAATGAGTAGCCGATGGCATTAATCCGCTAACTGCAAGATTTCCGAGTCTGGCTTAGAATAAGTTAATGGATAGAGGAAGTTCTATGGTTCGTAATAAGGAAGGTACCAAATCACGTATTTTGCAGGCGGTGGGTAAACTAGTAGCTGAGTCGGGATTTAGTTCTTTAGGTATTAATGCGATCGCCAGAGAAGCCGGAGTAGATAAAGTCCTGATTTATCGGTATTTCACAGATTTACCAACCTTGCTACGCACATTTGGTCAGGAGGGAAATTACTTGGCTAGTACTTCTGTACCACCAGGATTTGATAAGATTGAATCTTTACCTGAACTGTTATCCCACGCCTTAATATTTTTCCAAAAAGAACTCCGTGAACGGCCAATCACTCAAGAAATAATCCTTTGGGATTTACTAGAAGACAATGAATTGACCCAAGAATTGATTAATGTGCGGGAAGAAACTAGAGTCACTCGCACCAAATTCTTTTATGATAAATTCGACATTCCCGCCGATCAAGACGTGACAGCTTTGATGACTGTTTTGGGTTGTGGAGTTACCTACTTAATTCTGCGCTCTAAAAACAAGCCTATTTATGCAGGTTTGGATTTTAGTACTGAGGATGGTTGGGAGCGACTGGAATCAATTGTCTCTAAAATTATTTACGCTGTAGTCAGTGATACCCAGTTAAAATCGTCACAAGTGCCGCATAAGAAGACATCGGCGAAGTCCAGAGACCTTTTAGCTAGTGCAAAGAAGCAATCCCAACAGTATGAAGAGATTGGTAAAATGCTAGATATTCCCTTTGAAGAAACTCGCGTTTACAAGGATACTCGCACCCAAGTAACTTTGAATGTGGTTCTTAGTCTACTAGAAGAGAATTGTGGACAGTTAACAATAGAATTGGTTGGGGGAGTGAATGCTCTGCCGATCGGCCAGCTAGAAGCGCTATCAAAAGCTTTACTCAAGTTTAAAAAGGTCAAGGATCTAGAGAAGTGGCTACGGGAGAATGTTTCTGAATATAATTAACCTTGATCGACTCCATAGGCAATCGATTAGACAGTCTCTGAGAAAAGAATATTGGTCAAAAGCACTAAAGCCCCTTTGTACTAATATTTTCACAGCCGATGAGTGTAACAGGTGTCTTATGATCATGGCAATGAAGAAGTTGAAAATTGTAGTAACTAATTTCCTCGCCCAATAAGCTGGGAATAATGCGTTATTGATGAGCAGAAGGTGGGTTAGAAGAACGGTGGCTGAGATAAGATTGTTACCACCAGAGCGGCGGAGACGAAAAGCATGAAAAATAAGACTGAATTCATGGTCTCATGTATATTTGTAATTGATCAAATAAAAAGTTACGTTGACTACATACTCACTTTTGATGAGTCACTATCGTTAATCGCCCTTAGCGCAACCTGCGACAGTTTTGCCCGAATGCAGTCGGGCACTTGTCTAGCAGGTCGCGGAGCTATCGGCTTAAATTTTGCGCAATAAACACTGGTGTTAGCCATGAAAGTCAAGCTGCTAAACCAGGTTAGTGCATTAAGCGGTAACAGATGGCATAACAATATTGACCAGTTGTTGGAGGAATTTGATTGGTTGGGTCGATTTTTTGCCTTATTTATCATAGTTTTGTTTTAGTAGGTCTAGCCAAAGGCTTAACCCTGTATGGTAATTATTGCTTTGAGAATTACTTAACTAACCAAGATTCTTATGAAAAGATACAAAAGTAGAATTGATTCACCTTCAACTTCAAAAATGTACTTTAATTGAAACTTAATGTAATGTCTGTGATCTGAGTCTCTAAGCCATTTATCTTAGTAAGCCTTTTTTGGAACTATTGTAGGCGATTATCATGAGTGGAAGCAGAGTGCCGCAAATGTGTACGTCACTTGGTATCGCCAATTAGTCTGTCAATATTGGCATTAGGCTGCATGAAATCTCAGGAATTATGAGTACTACGGCTGAATTCGGTTATGGCAAGACAAAACTCATACTTCAGGTGTTACATTTCAAAATTGAAATACCTACTTTTTGAAGGAAATTTGCGATCCTTATGACTATAAAAAAAAATCACGCTCGTTTTTTTATTTTTATCTTAGTAGGTTTCACTAGTATTTTACAGAGCGAAAAAACTATAGAAGATCACAATAGGAGTAATCAGATGAAAATGAAGCGATCGCACAATAGAGGTGCTCATTAAGGCTGAATCACTTGGGTGAATTCATAACAATATGACGTTTTTTATCAAATATGATGATGCCATCTCGCTGAAATCTTTGTAATATACGAGTAACTGTAACTCTGGTAGCTCCAATACTAGTAGCTAGATGCTCGTGGGTAAACCTAACTTTTACTCTGATGCCATTTTCGACAGGCTCACCGATTTCTTCGCATAGAAATATCAAGAAGCGATATAGCTTCTCACTAATATTTCGACTGCACAGTATGGAATGAATCGCCTCAGATTGTTGTAGACGAAGATTTAGCCCACACATCAACAGGCGACTTAGCTCAGAATAATCTTCCACTTCGGCAACTGTGAAACGAATTAAGCTCACATTCGATAGAGCTACAGCATCATAAGGCTCTACGGAAGTGAGTGTTAGGCCAAAAGGCATGGAAGGCACAATGATGCCGAGGAAGAAGTAGTTGCCTTCGGAATCAAAGCTAGACAACTGCACTATGCCTTGCTGCACAAAGTATGTATCCCGATCAAGCATGGGTATAGGTTTGCCTTTGTGAAAAATAAGCGCTGTTTTCTGTTTGTATATTTCTTCTAAAGAAACTGTTGCTCTTGGCATGAAGTTAAAACTAGGACGATCCAAGATTTGTAACATAAGTATTTAATGTAGACGGGCGCTTATTAAAATACCAGGAAATTAATAGATGCGTTTGTATATTCATACACTAAAAGAATGTTGTGAGGAAGTTGTGAGGAAGGCTAAAACAGCCCAACGCACCAGAAATCGTCAATTCAATGATCAACAACCTTAAGCGATTCCTACTTGTACTTGACCATCAGTGACGCGCACTGGATAAACAGGTAACTGTACCGTGGGATCATCAAAACATTCGCCGGTTTGGAGATTGAAATTTTGTTTGTAGATGGGGGAAGCTACTTTGGGAACACCATTTCGATCGCCCACAAGACCTCGTGATAGCACATAGGCTTTGCTGAAAGGATCATAGTTATCGATCGCGTAGATTCCTGCGGCTGTGAGGAAAATGGCAATTTGTTTATCAACCACCAAAGCACAAACTCCGCTATTCGGCAGAATTTGCTCTAGTTGGCATACTGTAATCCATTGATTAACTGTTTGGGATTCGACAGAAGCTTGAACCATGTTTTTTCCGGGATTGATTAACTTAAATATAGAGCAAATTTATCTGTGGCGATCGGCTATAAACCTCTGATGGTGGGCTACAAAGCTGATGGTTATTATCTAGCTTCGGCGGCGCGATCGGTTCACTTCGACTCCGCTCAGTGACCGATCACTCAGTGGCTAGTTTCAGACCACACTAAAATTCTAGCGGTTTTGGATGGCCATTAACACCTCGCGCTCGTGAGCATAGGGAGGTCTGGCTTGGCCGCGTTCTTCGACCCGCAGGAGACTAGGATCTGGCTCGGGGGAGTTGACGAAATGATTGAAACGAGATAGCTTTTGGGGATCGGCCAGGGTGTTTTGCCATTCGCATTGGTAAGTGGCTACTTGGTGCGCCATCTCTGCTTCCAGTCGATCAGCGATGCCCAGGCAATCATCAATTACTACCGCCTTCAGGTAATCCATGCCGCCTTCTAGCTTATTCAGCCAAGTAGCAGTGCGCTCTAGGCGGTTAGCGGTTTGAATATAGAACATCAAGAATCGATCAATGTATTTGATCAAAATCTCTTGGTCTAAATCGCTGGCCAATAGCTGCGCATGTTGAGGTTTCATGCCACCATTGCCGCAGACATAAAGGTTCCAGCCGTTTTCGGTGGCAATAATGCCAAAGTCTTTGCTTTGAGCTTCTGCGCATTCGCGGGTGCAGCCAGAGACAGCAGATTTAAGCTTGTGGGGGGCGCGTAAGCCACGATAGCGTTCTTCTACCACGATCGCTAAGGTAGTAGAATCTTGGACACCAAAACGGCACCAAGTGCTGCCCACACAGGATTTTACGGTGCGCAGGGCTTTACCGTAGGCGTGACCCGATTCAAAGCCTGCGGCAATTAACCGCTGCCAAATCGCTGGGAGCTGATCTACTCTGGCTCCTAGCAAATCAATCCGCTGACCGCCGGTGATCTTGGTATAAAGTCCGAAGTCGCGGGCGACTTCACCCAAGGCAATTAGGGCTACCGGCGTAACTTCACCACCGGGGATGCGAGGAATTACCGAGTAAGTGCCGTCTTTTTGGATATTGGCTAAAAAGGCATCGTTGGTATCTTGCAGCGTGACGTGAGCTGGATTTAGGATTTGCTCATTCCATGCTGAGGCTAAGATGGAACCGATCGCTGGTTTGCAGATTTCGCAGCCCTGACCGCGACCGTGCTTAGCCAACAAATCAGCGAAGGTCATGATTTTCTCTAGACGCACCAGGCTGTAGAGCTCTTGGCGGCTGTGGTCGAAATGCTCACAGAGATTATTTTTAACTTCCAATCCTACCTTTTTCATTTCTAGCTTCAGCAGGTCGGTAACTAGCGGTACACAGCCCCCGCAGCCAGTCCCAGCAGTGGTGCATTTCTTGAGAGTACCAATATCGGTGATATTGTCAGCCTGAATCGCCGCGCAGATATCGCCTTTAGTAACATTGTTACAAGAACAAATTTGGGCGCTGTCGGGGAAACTATCGACTCCCATGCTGTTAGAGGCACCCGATCGAGCAGGCAGAATCAAATCTTCAGGATTCGGCGGCAAGACTATTTGGTTCTGAGAAATCTGTAATAAATTGCCATAAGCCGAGGCATCACCAACCAACATCCCACCTAGTAAATGCTTACCGCTAGCATCGACTACTAATTTCTTATAGGTGCCCTTAATCGCATCAGTAATTCCCACTACCTGAGCGCCGGGAGTTTGACCAAAGGCATCCCCAAAGCTGGCTACGTCTACACCCATCAACTTCAGTTTCGTAGACATATCAGCACCGTCAAAGGTGTTATTGCCATCACCACAGATTTGCTCAGCGGCAATGGTCGCCATCGTATAGCCCGGAGCTACTAAGCCATAAATTTTGCCTTGATGCAGGGCGCACTCCCCGATCGCATATACATGAGGATCAGAGGTCTGACATTGCTCGTTGATGACTATTCCCCCCCGATCGCCCACGGTCAAACCGCAGTCTTTGGCAATCTCATCCCGAGGTCTAATCCCCGCCGAAAACACGAT
>JANOXZ010000798.1:0-9643 GCA_031418695.1 Synechococcales cyanobacterium VAR_35_metabat_10 | reverse complement strand
CCAGCACCATCTCATTGTGGCCTTCATCAAAAATAGCGCCATTAATGATGTCATCTAAGGACTGATTATAGCCACTAGTCAAAAAGCGCATTGCTTCTGCTACCCGCTTCGGAGTTTTTAACAAGCCCTCCCGATCGGGGTCTTCACCTACGCCTTCAATGATGGTTTTAACTGCTCCCATCATGGCTTCTAGGTTTTCTTCAGTATGTTTCACTGTTGCTGGCTCGCCGGTAGCGGTAGTGTTACGATCGGGTCTTACATTCGGTGTAGTCATGGAAAATAGCTAAAGATTAGTAGTGAGATTGTCAGAGATTGGAACAGAGAATTTGACAGAGATTGTAGTGCTTAAAAAACACCTGCACTAGGCATGATGGTGAGTTCTTCTACACAGGCGATCGCCGGGGCCGTGGCGGCATAGAGCACCGCTGCCGCTACCGTATCAGCATCGAGCATGGCCGATCGATCGAAATCTGCATCAACACCGTCTCGATCCCACAGTGCTGTGTTCACCGAACCAGGATACAACGCAGTGACCCGAATGCCATTGGCTCGCTCTTCGGCAGCCAGCGCCTTCGAGAGCGCCACCAAACCAAATTTACTGACACAATAAGCTCCCCAATTTGGGAAAGCCTGTTGCCCAGCTACTGATATCAGGTTAACAATCGTTCCAGATTTTTGCTGGCGCATCAGGGGTAGCGATCCTTGAATTACCTGCAACACGCTAGAAAGATTGAGATCGATGATTCGCTGCCAGTCGGTGAGGGGTGTATCCATTAAGTGATTGGTGTAGGCAGTGCCTGCATTGTTCACCAAAATGTCTAAAGATGCTAGTTGACCGACAATTTTTTCGATGCTGGGGCGCACCGCTGCCAAATCACCCAGATCTAGCTCGTAGCTACGAGCTTTAACACCCAACTGTGTAGCTGCATCAGCTACAGGTTGTAGTCGATTGATCGATCGACCTACCAATACTAAATCGATACCAGCATTGGCAAAGGACAGAGCAACGGCCTTGCCAATGCCACTGCTTGCGCCGGTAATTAACGCTGTTTTGTTCGCCATGAAGGGGAAAGGTAGACGAGGGTTATTGGAGATATCCCCGCTTACTCAATTGTTAAAATTTGTTAAGCCTAGTCATAATAACACGCCTAGTTAGTCTCTTCACCCAAGAACTTGCCCATCCGCCGAAATTTTTGGTAGCGCAGCTCCTGCAATTCACTGCTTTCCAGTTTTTCTAGCTCTTGTAAATTAGCAATCAAAGCTTCCCGCAAAATCTCAGCGGCCTTGACTGAATTGGCATGAGCACCGCCCCAAGGCTCCTGTAAAATATCATCTAAAATCCCCAATCCTTTCAGATCTTGGGCGGTGATTCTTAAAGCTTCGGCAGCTTGGGGGGCTTTCTTGGCATCTTTCCACAAAATCGCCGCACAAGCTTCTGGGGTGGCTACGGTGTAGACCGAATTCTCTAGCATCAACAATCGATCGCCCACGCCAATACCCAAAGCACCACCGGAGCCACCTTCACCAATTACTGTGCAAATAATCGGCACCGAGAGTGTGAACATTTCTCGTAAGTTATAGGCAATTGCCTCACCCTGGCCTAATTCTTCGGCTTCTAAACCAGCCCAGGCACCAGGAGTATCAATAAAAGTCAAAATTGGCATATTGAACCGATCGGCGTGTTCCATTAACCGCATCGCCTTGCGATAACCACTGGGGAAGGGCATCCCAAAGTTGCGGGCCACATTATCCTTGGTATCCCGGCCTTTTTGGTGCCCCAGCATCACTACCGGTCGTCCGTTCAATCGAGCAACTCCACCAATGAGGGCTGGGTCATCTCTGCCAGCTCGATCGCCATGGAGTTCTACCCATTCGTCGGAAATCGCCTGGATATAGTCCAGAGTACTCGGCCTGCGGGGATGACGGGCGAGCTGTAAGCGCTGGGAAGGCGAGAGATTGGTGAAGATTTCTTCTTGCAGTTGCACGTACTTGGTTTCCAACTGTTCGATCTGGCTAGAAACATCGACGTTATTTTCTTCAGCTAGTTCACGGATCTGCTGAATCCGCTGCTGGAGGTCAAACAGCGGCTTTTCAAAATCTAAGAGTAAAGGCTTGCGATCGGCTACCATAATGCGGGGGAAAACGGGAAAGTTAATTAACCACTGACCAATGAGAGCAAAGGCCGAAAACCGTGCTTAAGAGAAGCTTGGCCAATTTGCTCCATCTTGTCCACGGTGATTTGATTCCGACCCCAAGAGAAATTAGTATGCCATTTTTCAAACTCTAAAATCATCGATTCGGCAAAACAAGCAAAGAGCTGGCGCGCGGGCACATCCATATTTACAATGCTCATGATTTTCCAGTCAATATCTAAGGAATGCTCCACGATACCGCCGTTCATCACATGAATATTGGGGTGAGATACTTTGCTGCCCAAGTTTTTGGGATAGCCACCGTCAATTAACAAACAGGGCTGCTTCAGCTTGCTGGCTTCAATCTCCATCCCTTTGGGCATACTGGCCACCCATACCACCACGTCAGCCTCAGCTAAAGCCTCGGTCATTTCCATGATTTGGCCGCCACCTAGTTCAGTTTGGAGGTTTTGCAGCCGTTCTTGGTTTCTGGCTACTAACAACAATTCAGACACATTGGTTTTAGCTTGTAACCACCGACAGACTGCGCTACCAATATCACCAGTAGCTCCAATTACTGCCACTTTAGATTTGTGTAGATCAATGCCCAACTGCTGTGCACCTTGCTCTACCTGTTGGCAGATGATGTAGGCAGTGTGAGTATTTCCGGTAGTAAAACGCTCGAAGTCTAGCTCGACATTGCGTACCTGGCGATTTTTGCTCAGATCAAATTCTTCGAAAATAATCGAGGAAAATCCACCCAAAGCAGTGATGTGAATTCCCTGCTTTTGGGCATGTGCCATGGCGTTGAGAATTTTGCGAATCGCGGCTTTAATGCGGCGGGTGGCCAACATTTCGGGCAAAAAGCAAGACTCTACATAATAGCCTTCGATTACTTGGCCAGTGGCACTGGTGACAGTAATAGTATCGACGGTTTGGGGTGGGGCGCTACACCAAAAGTCTAGCCCCTGATCGGCATATTCTGGATACCCTAAGTCTTTGGCGACGGTTTTAGCGTGTTCTAAGCTAGTGAGATGACCGATGAGACCGAACATGGGCAAAGTACTTTATGAGTGGAGGGAGCTTTCACCTATGGTGAAAGAGAAGCTATCAAATTGGGGCACTAAGCTCCGACCAAGCCGTAGGCAGACATCCGCATGATTTCACCGGTGCTGAAGCCAATATTGCTGAGGGCTTCACCGTAGGCAATCATAAAGTCTTCAATTAATGCTTCTTTTTCCATGCCTAAGACCTTGGCATCGGCGGCTACTTGGTTGAGCATCTTCCAGACGATCGGCAAGTTTTGTTTGTTGGCTTCTTGCAGTTCGGCTTTGGCAGCAGCAAAGTTGGCATTGAGCCACTGTTCACCAAAGTTTAAATGCAGGTATTCATCTTTTACTACTCCTTCGGTAATTTTGCGGGCAAAGGCATCAGCTACTGGAATGTAGATGTTGTAGGCAGCGATCGCAAAGCATTCAATGATTAAGGACTGGATCAGTAAGCAAGTAACTGTCTTGTCAGCAGCAGCGGCCACTTGAAAGTTCTGATGTAGAGGCGAGAAGAATTCTTTGGCAAAAGGTAGATCGGCTGTGACGCTCAGGTTTTTGGCACAGGCTTCAAAGCCTTTTTTGTGTTTCAATTCCATTTTAGAGAGCTTAATCAGCTCTTCTTGGCTTGCTGGCAACATTCCAGACAACCTAACATAGTTGTCGTGAGCTTCATCTTCGCCCTCAATAACAATGGCGTTGATTCGACTGTATGCGTCTTTGTAAGCTTCACTATGAAAGTCAAGTTCTTCTGCGATGGTTGCCGTCTGCAACATGGGTGGTGTTTCTCCTTAGGCTGCTGTGATTTAATGCCGAGGTGTCGCGCTGGATGAAAAGTTCAGACTCCACAGTAGTCGCGGTGCGATCGGTCGTCTATTAAACTTAGCATTGATTCGAGACATTTCTTCATGTTTTAGTCCTAATATCTCATCAGATCAGGGATACTGTGGGGTTAACATAACCATCTGCTGTTTAACGTCAGCAATTTTTAACGTGTAAATCTATGCGTCAATCTCATAATCTGTTGCTTTTGACTCTGCTCAGCATTGGTGCCGCCATTATGTTGCTGCCAGTGGCGATCGTCCTAGTCACATCTCTGACCACGGCGGAGACGGTCAGCACTGGCTGGCATTGGCCGCAGGCATGGACTTTGGCTAACTATCGATCGGCTTGGGGGCAAGGCCATTTTATTAGAGCCTTTGCTAATTCGGCAGGGGTGGCACTGACTGTGACTGCTTTGCAGATTATGACTTCGGCTTTGGCGGGCTATGCCTTGGCACGGCTAAGCTTCCCTGGTCGCGAGACTTTATTACTTTTTCTGATTGCTACACTGGTGATTCCGTTTCAGGTGTTGGTGATTCCGATTTTTTTGGTGCTGAAGTGGGGACATTTGCTGAATACCTACGGGGCGCTGATTTTACCTAGTGCGGCCAATGGTTTTGGCATTTTGTTGTTGCGTCAACATTTTTTGACGATTCCGCCTGAGCTAGAGGCGGCAGCGGCTTTGGATGGAGCAACTCGTTGGCAGATTTTGTGGAAGATTTTGCTGCCCCTGTGCCGACCGGCTTTGACTGCGCTGTTTCTGTTTACCTTTATTGGGGAATGGAATGACTTGTTCAAACCCTTGGTCTTCACAACTCGACCAGAACTACGCACAGTACAGCTTACCCTGACTGAATTTCAGGAGCAATATACTAATAACTGGCCGTTACTAATGGCGGCGATCGGAATTGCGACGGCTCCGGTGGTGCTACTGTTTATAGTCGGTCAACGCCAGTTTATGCGGGCGATCGCGGGCACCGGTATTAAGGGTTAAGTAAGGGGTATTTTTAAGATGACAGATTTTTTTCAGTTTGAAACCGATTTTGTGGATTCTTTGCGCTGCATTCCCATGCAAGTACGCTATCGATTGGATACCTGTGGAGTGAAGCTGAAGCTGCACCAGTGGAATTTATTTACTTTGGCCGATCGAGCAGAACTGGTCGATTTTGACCCCCAGACTGAGGTGGAGATTGATCAATATCGAGAATTGTTGGTGAGGTTAATCAAAGAGCGCAGCGGTGACGAGACCACCTTGTTAACCATCGCATCTCAGCCACCCTGGCTGAATGAAGCAGAGATCCCTACTGTGCTGGCTGAAAAAATCAGTGCCGCTGACATAAATTTCTCTTTGTTACAATGGCAAGAACTCACCACTCTCCAACGATTTGCTCTCATCAAGCTCAGCGGTGCTAGTCATGAACAAAACAATTTTTTGCCCGCCTTGAGAGAATTTAAGGTAATCTAAAGAGAATTTTTAAGTAAATTTAAGCTACTCTAATTTTTGTAAAGACAAGAATTGAGATTTAAGCGAATTTGAGTGGTGTTCAAATCTGGAGATTTTATGAAAAAACTAATTTTGTTGGCTACGTTATTTTTGCTCACGAGTTGTGATGCGATAACTGGTGCCAAACCCAATCCTTCTACAACCCCTACGCCGCTGGCTAGTGAATCCTCTGATCCGAATGCTCCGATCGCTAGTGGCACCCCAGGTGCTGAAACTCCCGGCTCTACCAGCAATGGACTGCCATCTCCTTCACAGATGCCTGCTAATCCTGTGACAGCGGGTAATTCGGTCTTACCCCCGACTGCTCCCCCAACATCAGTGGCGGGTAATGTACCTTTAAATCCTGGAATCAATCAAACTCCAGTTGGCGGAGTGCCTGTGCCTAATTCTGGCACAGAGCCAACTAAGCCAGTTAAACCTGGTATGAAGCTTCCTCTGCCCTCTGGCATGTCTCCAGACCAAAACTCCATCGCAACCCTCAACGGTGTTCCAGGAAATACTAAGGACAATAGCAAAGACTCTAAAGCCAAAAATGGCAAAGGAGTAAAAGGCACTAAAGGAGTAAATGAATCTTTGGATCCATCTTTTGGTGCTGCCAATCCAAATGCTGTCCCTCCTAAGAAAGCAGTTTCGCCACAGACGATCGCCGATGGTGGTATTGGTGTAGCAAAAGTAGGGATGACTTTGGCCGAATTAAAGAAAAGTTTGAAAAACTCGGCGCGGTTTGAAACCCAAACCGACTTTGCATTGGGCTACAATGCCGTAGCTGTGAAACAACAGGGTAAGGTGCAGTTCTATATTCCCTATCCTAAAAATAAAAAGGTTACTGAAAAAGACCAAATCAAGTTTTTAGTCACCGATAACCCCCTTTATAAAACTGCGGAGGGTGTTTCTCCGGGAATGTCGATCAAAAAAGCCACTGCTATTTATGGCGGTGCCCAGTTAGCCTTTAATCCCAAAGCAAAGGTAGAAGAAATCGTGGCGTTTGCCAATCAGCCAGGAGATTTGCGATTTTTCACCAGTGGTGCAGAAAGCAATGGCCGAGCCGGAATTTATCCCAAGAAAAGTCAAGAACAAGGCTCTGTTACAGATAAGTTCGGTGCAAGTGGCAAAATTAAACGGATTACTGTGGTCTGCCCAGAAAGTGTATGTTCGTCAGAACAGCCTTAAGCTTGGTTAATTAATTACGAGGAGTCAATCGCCGATTGACTCCTTTTTGGTTAAGTCGGAATTCTGGTTAATAGCGAAAACACCCCAAACCCCACCAGTAAAAAGCCACTGGCCGGGGTGATCCACGCCGACCACTGGCGAAGACTGAGCAGATTTTTGATACTGGCGGTAAAAGTCCCGGCAATTACCAATGGAGCCACATAGCCGATCGTGTAAGCCAACAGCAACAAAGCTCCCAGTCCAACATTTTGGGTGCTGGCCACCCAGGCCAACAATGTGGCTAACACCGGAGTACTGCATGGGGAAGCCACCAAACCAAAGGTTAGACCCAACAAATAAGCCCGCAGTCCATCTGGCCAGTCTTTGCCAATCCAACCGGTGCCACCCCAGTTGGGTAAGCGGATTTGGATGACTTCCAAGAGATTTAAACCCATTAATATCGCAATTAAACTGACAATAATCGGCAATCCCCAGCCGACCTGGCCATAAATTTTACCCAGGGTGGCTGCGGCTACACCTAAGCCAGCCAGGGTGGTGGCTAAACCTAAGCAAAAAAAGGTCGATCGAGTGGCGGCTTGCCATTTGCTCTGCTGATTTTGGCCTCCGATGTAGCCCACAGTAATAGGCAGCATGGAGAGGGTACAGGGGGTCAAACTAGTTAGTAGACCAGCTAAAAATACAAAGCCAATGCTGAGAGGACTAATATGAGCTAGTTGGTTACTGACTAGCTGATTGGCAAATTGTTCAAGATGATAAAGCTGAAGTGTGATCTGTTCTGGCATAATGCGGCAAACTTAAGTATTGAAAGAGGGTTTTTCGGCAGATTCTGGGTCGTCTTTGGTGCGGGCCGAGCCAAAAGGAACCACTTTTTCTTCGCTGCTTTCGCGGGAGACTCGAATGAGTAGCGCAGACATTACCAACGAAGCAATCAGCGAGCTACCACCATAGCTAAACATCGGAAAAGGCAAACCGGTGGTAGGCAATGCGCCAGTGGCGACCCCAATATTTAAAATCGACTGCAATACAATAAAGGTCATTGCTCCCACCGCTATTAATCGGTGTACCATATTTTTCGCGCGATAAGCGATATTCAAGCTAATGGTGGCATAGGCAATAATCATCACAATTATTACGATCGAGCCAGCATAACCAAATTCTTCGGCAAATACCGCAAAGATAAAATCGGTGTCTTGAATGGGCAGATAGGCTAGTTTTTGCTGAGAAAACCCGTAACCATTGCCCCATAGTCCGCCAGAACCGACGGCTAGTAAACTTTGGATTAACTGAAAACCGTCACCCTGGGGGTCTGCCCAAGGATTCATAAACGACATCATTCGCTTACGTTGATATTCTTTGAAAGCGATGCTCAATACAGCAACCATGACCCCAATACCTGCGGTACTGAGCAAATAAGGCATGGCAATACCGGCGGTACAGGCAATCAGCCATAGGGTCATTCCACAGAGTGCCGTGGTACTGAGATTCGGCTGAAGCAAAATCCCTAATAACACCATCGCAAAAATGCCTAGTCCCCAACTTTTGATGCTGATAGAATGTTTCCGCCATTGACCAAATAACCAGGCTGAATGGAGAACTAAAAAAGGCTTAATGAGTTCGGATGGCTGCAACTGAATCGGTCCAATTCCAATCCAGCGACTGGCTCCTAAGGTTTCGCGCCCTAGCCCTGGTAATTTGGTTGCCCAAACCATTGCTAGTATTACCCAAAGAAATCCGGGGGTCACATTGAGAATTTTCTTGAGCGGGGTTTTCACCAGCCAACCAAAAATTGCTAAGCCAATGACTGTATAGATGCCTTGCCGACTAATGTAATATAGTCCGTCACCTTTTTCTTCGCGGCCATGGTAGTAAGAAGCCGAAAATAGCACGATCGAACCAATGGTTAGCCAAACAAAAGTCAGCCACCAAAGCATTTTGGCTGGCCCTGGCCACTCTGCCCCGGTGGGGTTAAGAACTGGCATCCAGGCTCGTAGTTTGGTTGCTGAAAACCGATTTTTGGGTTTTAGGGCTGTCCGCTTGGTCGATGATGGCATTAAAATTGCTCCTTGCATCCGCGTAGTCTGGCAAAGGTTTCTACGAAATTGTTACTGGCGACGGCTATGCTCACAGCAGGTACATCCCAGCGTAAAAAAGGGTTGGTCTGTTGCTCTAAACCAATAGTCGAGGGAATTGTTGGTTGGCAGTTGGATCGATCAATGCCCGCTTTATAATATCGATTTTGTAGGTCAATGTTACATGGTTCAATGGTCAACGCAAATCGCAGGTTGTTCAAAGTGTATTCATGACTGCACCACATTCTAGTGCTAGCGGGCAGTTGACGTAATCGATCAATCGACCCTAGCATCTGCGCTGGTGTGCCTTCGAATAATCGCCCACATCCACCACCAAAGATCGTATCACCACAAAAAAGTTCACCGGGCTGATTGTCTATTGGTGGAAAATAATAGGCGATGTGGCCAAGAGTATGGCCGGGGATAAAAAATATTTGGGCGGTTCGATCGGCAAAAGTTACTCGACCACCCTCGTTCAGATATACATGTTGGCGGGGGATACGCCCTCGATCGTTGGCTCCACCTGATACCATTGCAGCAGGGAATTTCTGGAGCAATTCGTGGATTCCGCCAATGTGATCGCGGTGATGATGGGTGATCCAGATGTTGACTAGTTCTAGATCATTTTTGGTTAGCCATGCTGCTATTGGATCACTTTCCCCCGGATCGAAGACGGTGGCTTGGTGGCAAGATTGATCGACCAGCACAAAGGAATAATTATCTTTGAGAATGGGGATGGTGACTATTTCCAAAATTTAGCGACCGCACAGCTAAGCAAGATGCTTACTCATGGTAGTTCATCAGGCAACTCGATCGATGATTTCTGGCAACATCACTATCATGCAATAATTATTTCACAGTTTTTGCTGAAGACAGGATTGAAAACCGAAAAAATTGATC
>JANOXZ010000797.1:0-1916 GCA_031418695.1 Synechococcales cyanobacterium VAR_35_metabat_10 | reverse complement strand
CCAAACCCGACGACATTCGTTTTACGGATACCTTGTCGAAAACCAGAGCAGGGAAAATTATCAGCAGGCTGTTGCGTGAGTTAGCCGCTGGAGGAACCGAGTCTGACGATTTGACGACGCTGGAAGATTTTTCGGTGTGGGAGAAATTGTACAAGGATGATGAGAAGTCCTCCAAAACTAAGACAGTTCATTGAATCGACTTCATGTTTTGACTACTAAATTATCCAGAAAAAATGGACGATACTCCTTCAGGATCGGGCACGTGATCTCAATCAACTGGCGATTCTCTTTGATGGTCGCTTAACTATTTATTATACTCTTACACAAAATTTCTAACACCCTCATGATTTACTAATATTTAGCAACTTATCTAATGAAACTATCGTGCTAAGTGTTAAGACTTCCTTCTGGTTTTTGCTCCAAGACCTAAAAACGTTAAAGGTAAGTCCTTTTTTTGTCAAATAGCCTCTATATGCAACTATCCCATCTTTTCTTTTTATTGTAAACGAAATACTAGATTTATTAATGATCAAATTATCTACATTAGTAAGCAACTCTCCTTCTGCATGATCAGTAAACACTGCTTTATATGAGCCGCTCATGGTGGGGAGGATACATAATTCTGAGCCATTTAAATCTCCAGAGTCAGGGTTGTATTTCACATTTGAGAATCTCCCGCAATACACAGACTCTGTACAAATATTATTTAGCTGAGTGTTCACTAACTCAAGCAATACTTTATGTTGGAACATAAGCTCGGAAACACCATTAATTTCACGATAAGTTATAAACCTACCTTTAAGGCTAGATCGACTAAATTCACCTTGATATTTGATAATTACACCTGCATCATCTTCAGATTGAAAAGTTACTTTTTTGTTCTTATCTATCTTTACATCAAATAATTTGAGAACCTTAGTTGGATTGTATAATACCCCTTTTCTATTAATAAAATCCAACTTTAATAACCAACCTATTTGAGAATTATTTTCCATCGAAGTGCCATAGTAGTACCCATTTAGATTCAGATTCTCATTTACTTTAGAAAGCGAGAATCGTGTATCTTTACGGCTCTCATCCTCAATAAAAATATTTGTCAAGATTGGCTCAGATGACAGTACTAAAATTAATAAAATGTAGGTCAACAAAAATTTCATAGTTTAGCTAAGTCCAATTAACACCTCAAAACTTATGCTTTGGTGTTTAAGATCACTATTGATTCAACATAATGCAGCGATTGAAGTAGGTCTCAGCATCATTTGCTGTATTAGTCATACGACCTTTCCATAAAAGCTTTGCCGCATCCGGTTTGCCATCCTTATCAAATCCGCCTTTAGAGCCAAAAGGGTTAATTTCAAAATGCGGAGGGTCGTTTCGAATTTGACCTATTCCTTGTGCAGTCATAGCGGCGATTATAGTTGGAAAATTTTTACTCTGTGTTCCGTTTATGTCAACAGCGTAACCTGTTTGGTGAAAAGACTTTCCCTGCGCAGCAGGGTTCCTGCCAGATGCACCATCACGCATTCTTTGTTGCTCAGCCTCTGTCCGAAACGCGCTATTGAGTTGTGGTGTAATTCCTGCTGTGTTTACCACTCTCAAAGCTGCACTCAGTGCTGTGGCGAAATCAGGATGGAATAACAAGACCGCGTGTCCATTGTTTAGACTTGTATACCTGACATCTGAGTCCAGTGCTACCAATCGCAATATACTACAATCAAATGGAATTGGCGGGCCAATCTTACTCTTAGGAATCTGAAGATTTAACGGTGGAAGCTTAACCTTCGGTAATACAGGTGGGTCTTGTAAAGTTTGAGCACCCGGTAGGGTATCCATAAACGTCCACATCCAATGATCGTCTACCCCACCGTCAGGTATTTTTGCATTTTCAGCCTCATTTAATACGACAAACTTAACGT
>JANOXZ010000796.1:0-5172 GCA_031418695.1 Synechococcales cyanobacterium VAR_35_metabat_10 | reverse complement strand
GATCAATCCTAGATTTTTTGACAGAATCTGTTCAAGCAGCGCGTCTTGGTATGGAGCATCCGTCATTAATTCCCACCGTTGATAATGATTCAACACCAACAACCGGAACTCTACTTCTTCGGTAGACTATCGGACACTTACAAAATGGGGTAATTCTGTTTATGAATATTTACCAGATACAGCAAATCAGCAATCGGTTAACATTAGAACTTGATAGCACCATATCTGTTAAACTGCAAATCAAGAATATTAATTTATTGCAGAAACAGTTACGAGTTATAAAGAAAGAGGTAAATACTATTATTAAAAGCATCAACCAAGATGCTAGTCAATCTAATACTGATACTGTTTTGTCTTTCGGGTTAGACGTGTTTGGGAAACGTCGTCTAGCAGGTACCGTCAGGGCTGAAACAAGAAAACAATTGCAGCGGCAGAAAAAAGATGACCGTCAACCTTACATAGAGATTAAAGATTGGATAGATCAAATAATATTGGAAGAAGATAGACTAAAGCTTGTTGCGGAAGAATATATCTTAAGAAATAGTTTATAATGTTCAGAAATACCCTTCAACCTTTGTAACCTTGAACTAAGTCCTCTCTTCTAAACCGGCCACCAATAAACTGAGTTTTGCCCGATCATGTTAGTGTTGCAGGCTTCGTAACTGTATCAAAATCCATAGGCATCGACTTACCTTCAGCAATTTCTTGCTTTGCCTGACGAGCAGCAACAGCTAGAGTACTTTGAGTACGCCGAAATGAATCATTCCATTTGTCCTCTGCTGCCAAGTCAGCAACGTATTCGCGCACTTGCTCCACAATTCTTTCCTGTAAGTCATCAGGCAAAGACTCCAGCATTCTCGTGATTGTGGTGATCGCATTAGAGGACATCTAGATCTCCTATTATTTTGATTTTAGGCATGGTTAACTATCCAACTTGAAAATCGTCTCCAGATTACGGGCACCATGCAGCACCCTAACAATATCGATACCATTGCTCAGTGGAAAATAGAAAACCAGATAGTTCCCCACCGAAAAACTTCTTAAGCTTGGACTCAGTTCCTCTCGGCTGATACCCATCTGCGGAAATTCTGCCAACTTCAACAATTTTTCTTGCAACCTATCCAAAAAAAGATCGGCATCTGGCAGATTGTTTTGGGCAATATACCACCAAATATCTTCAAGATCTGCTTCGGCCTCTGGTCGTTTAAACATTTGCACCATCAGACATTTATCCTTCCTGTTGCTTAGCAGCTAACCGCTTACGACCATTAACTTTTATCTCTTCAATATCAAGTAGAGTAGCCTCTCCACTATCAATTCCCTTTTGAATCTCTTGCTTTAATTCCGCAAGGCGCATAGCTCTCAACTGATCCCGCTCTTCTAGTAACCTGAGAGCATCGCGCATAACTTCACTAACAGAATTGTAAAGGCCGCTCTCAACCTTACTTTTAACTAAATTTTCCAAATGGGGGGTCAGGGAAATATTCATAATTTTGACTGATCACATCTCCGCTTAATATAACAATAAATAGCAATGTTTGTTATATTTTGTCATCAGCCTATCAATAACAATGACCCAACCGCCATAAAACTGAGTTTTGCTCGATCGCCTTAGATTACAATAGAGTTGCAGGATAGATATTGACATATAGCAGTTCTAAGTCATATATCATCTGGGTACAGATAGGAGTACAGGGCTTCTGCTGCCCAAGCTAAAATCAATTGTACCCGAAATCCAACAATGGCTGCTACGGCAGGTAAATTACTCATGACCCGTTGGTTCAACACCGCTGGCCCTTGCCAAACAGCCAATCATTACATGCTGCCTCCATTAGCCCGCCTGCCGAAACTCGATAGGTTAATTGCCCAACAGAGCTACTTCGTAATCCACGCCCCCCGACAGATCGGCAAAACCACCGCCATCTTGAGCCTAGCCGCCCAACTCACCGCCAGCGGCAAATATAGCGCCGTCGTCGTCTCTGTAGAAGTCGGTGCCCCCTTTAGTCAAGACATTGGTGCTGCTGAAGCCGCAATTTTAGACACCTGGCAAGATACCATCGCTATTCGACTGCCGATCGAACTACAGCCCCCACCATGGCAATCATCATCACCAGGACAGCAAATTCGTTCATTTCTCCAAGCATGGTCAAAAGCTTCCATTTTGCCGCTGGTGGTATTTATTGATGAAATTGATTCTCTGCAAGATGTTGTTTTAGTCTCTATTTTGCGACAACTGCGGGATGGCTATACCAATCGCCCCCACGCCTTTCCTCACTCCCTCGGATTGATTGGTTTAAGGGATGTGCGAGACTACAAAACGGCCTCGGGTGGCAGTACTAGGCTGAATACTTCCAGCCCCTTTAATATCAAGATAGAATCTTTGACCCTGCGAAATTTCAACAGCCAAGAAGTTGTGGATCTTTGCCAGCAACACACCGCTGATACCGGTCAAATCTTTGCGGCTGAAGCCACCCAGCTCATATTTGATCTCACCCAGGGTCAGCCTTGGCTGGTGTATGCGATCGCTCGCCAGCTTACCGAAGAGATTGCCCACGCATCAGAGATAACTATTACTCCGACGATGGTAGAAGCAGCTAAAGAAATCTTAATTCGCCGTCAAGATACTCACCTAGATAGTTTGGCTGAAAGGTTGCGAGAAGATCGGGTGAAGGCAATTATTGAACCAATGTTAGCTGGATTAGATTTGGGTAATATTCCCCATGAAGATATTCAATTTGTTCAAGACTTAGGACTATGCCACATAGATGCCTTGGGAGGTCTGACGATCGCTAATGCGATTTATCGAGAAGTGCTACCGCGAGTGTTAACGGCTACACCGATGGCGGCAATGCCTCAAATTACCCCAAGTTGGCTCACTCCCCAAGGAGAATTGGATCTTGATCGACTGCTCCAAACTTTTTTAAATTTTTGGCTCCAACATGGAGAAGCCTTGCTAAAAAGTGCCTCATATCCAGAAATTGCCCCCCATTTAGTGTTGATGGCTTTTTTACACCGGGTGATCAACGGCGGTGGTACCTTAGAGCGAGAATATGCTATCGGGCGCGATCGAATGGATTTGTGTTTACGTTATGGTGCGGTGACTTTGGGTATTGAGTTAAAGGTTTGGCGAACAAGTCAATCCGATCCGTTGCCAAAGGGTTTAGAGCAGTTGGAGGGATATTTACAGCGCTTAAATCCCAGCGAGGTGGTGGGGTGGCTGGTGATTTTCGATCGACGAGCAAACGCTCCAGTTTTGGAGGAGCGACTACAAACCCAAGTAGCTCAAACGACTCAAGGGCGAACAGTGATGGTCATTAGAGCCTGAAGTTGCTGCACATTCAGTCATCATGGAAATTTTTGCTCCAGGCAACAATCATTTAGCGGCGGCGTTCATCGAGTTTGGCATAGACTGCACGCAGGTCAACTCGGTGGTGAGCCAAGGCCACCAATGCATGATAAAAAAGGTCTGCGACTTCTCCAGCGATCTCTGTGGGTTCATCATCTTTACAAGCCATCACTACTTCAGCAGCTTCTTCCCCAATCTTTTTCAAAATTTTGTTATCACCGCCCTCAAACAGACTGGCTGTATAAGATCCAGGCTGGGGTTGATCACGCCGATCGACGATCACACTATATAAATTAGACAAAGTATCCGCAGGCGGTGCAATTTTACCCCCCTCTACTTGATGGAAGCAGCTTCTTTCACCAGTATGACAAGCCACATCCCCCACCTGTTCTACTGTCACCAGTAAAGCATCACTGTCACAGTCGTAACGCAGACTACGCACTTTTTGCAGATGGCCAGAAGTGGCTCCTTTGTGCCAAAATTCTTGGCGCGATCGGCTCCAAAACCAAGTCTCATTGGTCTCGATCGTTTTCAGTAAAGATTCTTTGTTCATCCAAGCCATCATCAAGACAGTGCCATCTAAATAATCTTGGACGATCGCTGGTACTAAGCCCTGGTCATTGTATTGGATCGAATCAACGGGGATGGTGGTCATGGCAAGGAGAGCATAATTTCATGGAGATCATCGCATATTCTGGGGGTGATAAGGTTGTTGATCGCTACCTGATACTGTTATTATGTAGACACAGAGTATCTACATGCTGTCTTAAATTTATTAGAGATGCAAAATATGGTTGCGATCGTGGCGAAGTGGGGAAATAGTCTGGCCATTCGGATTCCCCAGAATTTGGCGAAAGAGATTCATCTAGCCGAAGGTGCTGAGATAGATTTGGGCATAGTTGATGGCAACCTTGTTGTGAAACCAATAATTCGGAAGCGTTATTCACTAGATGAACTCGTTGATGCCATTACACCAGAAAATCTGCATGGTGAGGTTGATAGCGGAGCGGCAGTGGGGAATGAGTTTTGGTAGCACCAGTTTATATCCCCGATCGAGGAGATATTGTTTTTCTGAATTTTGATCCGACTAGGGGACATGAGCAGCGAGGACATCGACCAGCTTTGGTGCTTTCGCCAATTAGTTACAACCGCAAAACTTCTCTAGCTTTGTTCATGCCGATTACCAATAAGCAGAAAGGATATCCATTTGAGGTCGTTTTGCCAGCGGAATTAAAGATTCAAGGGGTGGTTCTAACCGATCAGATCAAGTGTTTGGACTGGAGAGACCGGAGTATTGAGTTTGTCGAAGTTGCACCAGAAAGTCTGATTGAGGCAGTGCAAGCAAAAATCGAACCACTATTATTCTGATATGGTGAGGGGTCATTACATCTAATCTAACCTAGTAGTGCAATGTTTGGCTAGATCATCCTAGTATTCGATCAAAACCCTAAATTCTCTGCAACAAGCTATTGCGATTCACTGTTTTCTGGAGGGAGTTTGGGTGGTTCAGCAGGTAGCAGCAATGGCGAGAGGCGGTATTCGATCGAGCCATCATTGGGTAGTCGTTCGATTAAATCACGACGTTGAAGTTCTTCAATAATGGGCAGTAGTTCAGCGAAGCTCTTAACGTTAAGCTTCTGAAGTTCTGCTAGAGAAATATTACTATCTGATAACACACCTCGATCTGTAATGCTGTCAATCAATAAACGCTCTTGAGGATTGAACTGATCACGGAATGCTTTACGTGCATTTTCTATAGTTTGTTCAATTGCCGCAACATCAATAACATCAAGATTTTGGACTCCACCATAGCGCAGGGCATAGCT
>JANOXZ010000795.1:0-2813 GCA_031418695.1 Synechococcales cyanobacterium VAR_35_metabat_10 | reverse complement strand
TTGGTAACGATCTTCAGCATTTTTTGCCATCAATTTGGCGACTATTTTGGCGATAACCTCAGGGATTTCTGGATTCACCAAATTTACTGGAGTGGCTATTTCGCACAGATGACAATGAACAAGTTCAATTGGATCTGTGGTCACAAATGGTAGCTGGCCAGTGAGTAATTTGTATAAAGTAATTCCTAAACTGTAAAAATCACTACGGTAATCAATTCCTCGATTCATCCGGCCAGTTTGCTCTGGTGATATGTAAGCTAAATTGCCTTCTAGTAAGCCGGGATTGACAATTATTTGGGTTTCACGCGGTAGTAGGGAGGCGATCGAAAAGTCGATCAGCTTAATTTGCTTGGTGGTGGGATTAATCAGCAGGTTAGCAGGGTTAATATTTTTATGGATAATCCGCTGCTTACCTAATGACTGAAGCGTGTTGATTACTTGGATAGCAATGTCTAAAATATCTGTCAGACTCAAATGCTCTCGGTATTGATCTAAAGAAATGCCACCACAATCTTCCATGACCAACGCGTAACCTCGATCGTGTTCTTCTAGATTATGGAGACATAAGACTCCTGGTATGTCTAAATCTTTGGCGATAGTGTACTGGTGGCGAAAATTAATCAGGTCTTGGTAGCTGGGGTATTCGGCTGGCAGTATTTTGATTACTACCGAGCGAGGATTCTCAGCGAAATCGCCACCATCCTGTTTAGCTCTGTATACTACACTTTCAGAACTGTGCTGAATTTCTTCGACTAAATCATATCCAGAGAGATGAGGAATGTTTTTAGTCATGCTATTTGCTCCGTTAGTGGCTGAGAGCCTAACTTACAATATTCTACTTCCTCCGTATTAGCAACAAGGTCGTTAGAACGCAGTTAAATTATACTATGTTCTCGCTGTTCGGATCACTTAGTATTATTTTACTCCTAATTTCAAACGACAGGATTGTCGATTAACCCCAAATATCGCCGTTCAATTGAGGCTGTCTATCGATTTTAGCAGTTAGTATTTTTTGGATCGTATCATTGAGTTGTTTGAGTTTGATGGGCTTAGAGATATATTCATTAGCTCCTGCTGCTAAGCATTTTTCCCGATCGCCTTCCATGGCCAAGGCAGTTAAGGCAATAATTGGAATTAATTTTAGTTCGGACTGTTGTCGAATACGAGTAATTGCTTCTAGTCCATCCATTCCTGGCATTTGAATATCCATTAAAATTAAATCGGGCTGGAACTGCTGAGTCATTTCGATCGCCGATTGTCCATCTTGAGCAACTATCGGACGATAGCGCTTAGCCGATAGATAACTAAAAAGGGTGTTGATATTCAGTTCATTATCTTCCACAATTAAAATCAGCGGTAAGTTACAACTATCTTGAGTAAGCTCCCCTGAAAAGATGCTTAAGTCTCCAGAAAAGCCACTCTGCTCTACGGTTGAATCTGATACCAAACAATTGTATGGCAACAATACATTAGTGCAACTACCCCGACCAATGGTGCTTTGAAAGCTTAAAGAACCACCATGAAGTTCAACAATCGGATGGACTAACATTAGTCCAAAGCCAATTCGCTGGACTTGAGGAGGCACTGGACTAGACGGTGGATTGGCAGCCGCAGAGACTTCTTTACTGGTATCGATCACCGAAAACTGAATCGAAGCAGTGGTGTGATTTTTTTTGTCAGGTTGCTGCTTCGTAACTACTAGCTTGACACTGCCACCGATCGGTGTGGATTCGATCGCATGACTGATCAAATTAATGAGTACTTGTTGCATCCGCTGAATATCAACAGCAATATAGCCAATATCTATAGCAATTTCGGTGTCTAGCTGAATTTGTTTTTGAATGGCATGATGTTTCACAAAGGTCGTACTAGAATAACAAAGTTCAGCGACAGAAACATTGGCGATTTCTAGCTCTAGGGTACTAGATTGAATTTTGGAGAGATCGGTCATGTTGTTGATCAAAGCTAACAGGTACCAACCACTGCGATCAATGGTGCTCACAGCATTGAGCTGTTGCTCGTTCATAGCCCCAAAGACTTCTTCCAGCAATGTTTCAGACATGCCGAGAATGCCATTCAGCGGATTGCGGAATTCGTGGCTGATGGTCGCAATAAAATCATCAGTAAAACAATTCTTTTCTCTTTCAGACAGCGGTAGAACGAGGATCGGCTGTAATAACTGTGGGTATTGATGCTCTAGGCTTTTGGTTTTACTAATGGCTCCTGACCGGGCATAGCAACTATAGGCATCCTGCATATAGACGGCGGCGATCTTTTCTTTGCCCCATTCTAAAAAAAACTCGGCAGCCTGTTTGTTCGCAATCGCCTCTGCTGCTAACGATTGGCTCGCTTGAGCGTCTAAAATAGCTTGATCAAAGTAGCTGATCCGCTCGGCATAATATTCTAAAGGTTTCGCCTGCTCTATTGTTAATAAATCAGGTGTGTTTGGATAATTCATAAGCGAAGCCCGGATCAATGAAGAAGTTGCTCAACCGGAGGTATCTCCTGCCACTTAATGAAATATACCCAGGTTGCATAATGAAATTAAGATTTTGTAAACCACGAGATTTCATAATAGAATTTCTAATGGTCAATTGAGATTCAAATGCTTCTGAATATTATGGTGCAACTCTCGCAGCCTTACTGGTTTGGTGAGGTATTGATCAGCACCGGCAGCCAAGCATTTCTCTCGATCGCCAACTATGGCTTGGGCTGTTAATGCGATAATTGGAATCTTGGCTTGTGGAGAATGTTGGCAAATATACTTAATGGCCTCTATTCCATTCATATCTAGCATTTGAATATCCATCAAA
>JANOXZ010000794.1:0-3160 GCA_031418695.1 Synechococcales cyanobacterium VAR_35_metabat_10 | reverse complement strand
GGAACTCAAAACAATCCCGGAATGTATAGCAATTCGGGAACTCAAAACAATCCCGGAATGTATAGCAATTCGGGAACTCAGAACAATTCAGGAAACCAGAGCAATCCTGGAATGTATGGTAATTCGGGAATGCAACGTAATTCAATAAACCCTGTTTCACCACGATCGACATTCCTCGCACCATCAAGAACCTCCTCTGACTCTGCCGAGATTTCCCAGCCAGCGCTGCCTCAAACCATTGCCGGAGGTGCTAATAAAACTATCGCCAAAGGCGCAAGTGAAACTATCGGCTCTCTACCACCAATAAATCCAGAACAAAAAGAAATCGCGGCCAATCCTCAAAATCTGCCTCCTAACATCCCTGCAAAAGATATCGCTCTTTTACCTCCAGTCCAGCCCCAACCAACCATCCCAAATCCTCGCACCACAGAATCAAAAGAACCAATAGTTGCGATCGCCCCACCAGTAACCAATCAACCCGCAAAAACAACCACAGCTCCTACCCCAAAATTCTTGCCATCTAGCCCGTCAGCCACAAAATCTCCAACAATCCCCAGCCCATCTAACGACACGATCGCTCTGCTTCCGCCAAAGGCGATAGCCAAAGTAGATCCCCAATCTTTGCCCCCAGCCACCAGCAATAAAGTCGTGGATATCAAAGTAATTGGGCAAGAACTATGGCGCAACACCTCAGCAAAAATCAAACACTTTACCAATCAGATCCCACCCCTCGCCAACTCTTGGAGCGAAAAATTTCGCCATTGGTTAAGCGATCGCATGGCCGCGATGCGTGCTAATCCCAGCCCTACAACATCTGTGGAATCTGCCCAGCCAAATCCGGTACGGAAATAGGAACCAATACACACCAAGCAACCGAACAATCTAGCTATGAATGCCTTGTTAGCCTATTAACAAGTCGAATAAACCAAGTTTTCGACCCCACCAACAATATTTCAAGGGTCAAAATTATGACAGTTATTAAATGGGCACCACTCCGCGACCTGAACGTTTTACAGCAACAGATGGAATGGCTCTGTGAAGGATCCGATTCTCAATATTCAGGTTTTACTCCTGCGGCAGAAATGGTCGTAACCGATCGAGATATCACTATTTATCTAGATCTCCCCGGCGTAGACCCCGGGCACATCGATGTGCAAGCCACCACCAAAACTATCACTATTATTGGCGATCGTTTAGCCAAAGAAACTGAAGGTGAAACTAGTAATCGATCTGAACTACGCTATGGCAAATTCCAACGCATCATCTCTCTTCCCGAAAAAGTCCAGCATGACCAAGTGACAGCCAGCTATGAGCAGGGAGTATTGCAACTAACCTTGCCTAAGCTGGTAGAAGACAAAGACAAAATTGTCAAAGTCGAAATCACCCACTAACAATTTTGAGTAACCAACAGCCGCTGAATTCAGCGGCTTTTTCTATCGAATTTATACTTACTGAATGGTCGGCAGCAGGTTTAAACGTGGCAACAGCAACCAAAAGAGGTTTGTACACAGTCCATGAAAATCTAGTTGTGAAAAAGATAGGCGTGTTAGTTGAAGCTGATGTCGAACAATTAAAGCAATCATTAAGAGATTGGCTGGGCTTGTAGACCGATTGATGGTTTCTTCCGAAGAAAATTTGTGGGATTAGCTTAAATCACGGTGAGTAAAAGGCTTTGGGTTTTTGCCTGCATAGGTTGCCACTACTTGCCCCTGACCATGCAGACGATACTTATATGTCACTAAACCCTCCAAACCAACAGGGCCACGAGGTGGCATTTTTTGGGTGCTGATGCCCACCTCTGCCCCAAAACCATAGCGAAAACCATCAGCAAAACGCAACGAGCAATTGTGGAATACCCCCGCAGCATCTACATCCGCCATAAATACTTCAGCGGCTTTAGTATCAGCAGTCAAAATCCCCTCAGTATGGCGTGAACCATGGGTATTGATATGCTTGATCGCCTCCTCCAAACTTGCCACCAGCCCGATCGACACAATCAAATCACTATATTCTGTATCCCAATCAGCCTCAGTTGCCAGAGTGATTTTGGCATCTCCTAAAATTTGATGACTGGCCTGATCTAGCTTCACCTCCACTCCTGCCGACTGCAACGCCACCACCGCCAAAGGCAAAAATGCCACTGCAATATCCTCATGCACCAAAATAGTCTCCACTGTATTACAAGCCGCTGGATACTGAACCTTAGCATCTACACAAATCTCGATCGCCGATTTGATGTCAACCTGCCGATCGACATACAAATGACAAATTCCCTCAGCGTGACCCAAAACTGGAATCTTGGTATTCTCTTGCACATAGCGCACAAAACTATTGGAACCCCGAGGAATAATCAGATCCACATATTTATCTAGTTCCAACAGCGATCGAATTTCTTCCCGAGTAGTCAACAACTGCACCACCTCCGGCGATACCGCACTATTCTTCAGACCTTCTTTGATAGTTTTTACCAACTGAGTACAAGATTGCAGCGCCTCTTGACCACCCTTCAAAATCACCCCATTACCAGACTTAATCGCCAAACTCACAATCTGAATCACCGCGTCAGGACGCGCCTCAAAGATCACCCCCAAGACCCCCACCGGACAGCTCACCCGCTCCAAAATCAAATCAGTATCCAGTTCTCGCTTAATCTGCATCTGGCCGATCGGATCTGCCAACTTCGCCACATCTCGCACCCCAGCAATCCCCGCCGCCAACTTATCGGCATCTAGCTTCAAACGCGCAAACAAAGCAGGCGCAATATCCGCTGCCAGACAATCGGCCTTATTCGCCGCCAAAATCGCCTCAGTATCTTTTTCTAAAGCCTGAGCAATACACTCGATCGCCCGATCGCGCTCTGCCGTACTCAAAACAGCCAGTTGACGGGCACTAGTGCGAGTTTGTTGACCGATCGACAGCAAAGAATTCAGGACAGAGTTAGACATAACATTAGACACTGCAACAGGGAAAAGCGATTCCGAGATTCTAACATCACCACATGGCACCAAAACAAGGCCATCTAGTTGCCATTCCGCCCAGCGCGTGAGATATTTAATGGTTCGATGCAGTTGGGAAAAAGGTTCACGGCGGTCGATCGATATTGTTTGCGGAGTTACATGTCTTTTTCCAACCTTGGTTTATCGGCTGAAATCGTCCAGGC
>JANOXZ010000793.1:0-2922 GCA_031418695.1 Synechococcales cyanobacterium VAR_35_metabat_10 | reverse complement strand
AGTTTATGTTAATTAACATAAACTAAACAGTACACGTGCTCTATAGCTATAGCTACTTATTTTTGTAGTTATCTTGCCTCTGGTTTATTTTTTATAGTTATTAATTCTCAGATTATTTCATAGTTATCAGACTCAGACTCCTGTCCACGCAAGTCCTCAAGTTTTCACCATATCCCCCCACATTTCTCCTGCCCCAGAAGTCCCGCACAAGTTACAACGACAAATATTTTTATACACTTTTACTCTTGGATGTGGTTTTGAGCGATCCAGCATAAAATGCTTATAACAGGCCACCAGTCGATCAATCGCCTCTAGCCAAATACTCTCCGGCCTATCAAGTACATTTGCCCATTCAAAAAGAATCCATCAAACTAGCAAAGGCTTTAGGTTATTAGATAGAATCCTTTCCAATATCACTACGGAGTCTATTTTTATCTTGGCTAGCAGTTTATTTCGATCGCACTAAGTCATTTGGGTATTGTGATTAGTAAAGAGCCATTCCTGCTTATGGGGTTTATACAAACATGGCAAAGCTAGAAAATTTGACCCAAGATGTAATTGTCAAAGGTATTTACCCTACCCCTGTTAAGGTAACACTTGTACTACTTAATCGAAAGCAGTTTGAAAGTGGCTATGTGAGGGTGTTTTGGACTAAAATTTTCCTTTTTAACCGGCTTTTTTTCTCCTCGTGGCGATGATCGGAATTTTTGCAGCTCTACTTTCTTTGCCCAGTTCTTGAGATGCTTAGCAAATTCTGCCTCACTCATTTCATCGAATTCTTTCCATTCTTCTGCTGTAACCGCTATTTCCATCCCGCTAAAATTCCTCTGTACTTCTTTTGCCACGTAGTAATTTGATAACTCGGCCTCAATCTTTTCCTCTCCATGAACTTCTTTCATCGCTCCTCTAATAACCGATAAAATATTGAATGCTACCATCGCCATACAAAACACAAACAGTGCTGCTCTCGGGTAGCCCAATGTCTTTATTTCACAATTGAAATTATCCGTGATTACTTGAAACATTTTCTCGATTCTCCATCGTTCTATATAAAGATTTGAAACCGTTAATGCATCAACTTCTTCTGGTAAGTTTGTTAACAGCCAAACTTCTTCTTCATTATGTCGAGTTGGTTTATCTAACTTAATTACTATTCTTCGCAGAGTCAATCCACTATTAAGCTTTACTTGCTGCTCAAATACAGTTCCACTGACATTTTTACCTTTCTCTTCTAATGTGTCAATTCTGTCCAACCAATGTTAAGATTCTCTCGAATGATAAAAAATGCTTCTTTTCTATGTATCTCTCCTAAGAAATTATGCGTACAAAAATTTCTGTCAGCAATCCATAATTCTTGTTTTTTCACTGTTTCTAATACCTGTGGAAAAATCGAGCGCTCTTGAGCGTGAGCATCTTCTTCAGGAAAAACATCTATTACCATCTCTCTTTGAGGATCTAACACTGCCAGTGATTGTGCTGGCAACGCTGCCGAAGATTTTTCTCTTAATACTTTTAATCTATGCTCAGTTCCAGCAATATGATTTCCATCAATAATCCTGATTTCATATCCTTTTAGTATCACTTGATTTGCTGTTGTGAATTCTTCTCTTATGACTGAAAGCTTTTTGTTGCTAAATCTTAATAATTCTTGAATTATTTTTGGTTCGAGGCCATTTATCTTAGCGTACAAAGCCACATTGGATACATTCAATACCCCTTTTAAAGATTTATATGCAGCGCCAACTGAAGGATGCACACCACAAACAACTAAACTCATTAATCCCACGACATCTGAAAACAACAGCGTTTTAGTATACTGATTTTCAGCCTGCTCTTCAAATATCTGTTCAAGCTGCTCTGACTCGAACAATCTTTCCATCGTGGCTCTCACCATCACTGTTATTGGTGTTTTCTCAACAAATCTCTCAAAGATGGCGCTAATCATTCTTAATTGCCCACTAGCTAAGGTTTCCAGTCGATTATAAGATTATAGTACAAGTGTTACCTTAACAGGGGTAGGTATTTACCCCAATCAGAATGTCACGGTTATCGATGCAAGATGGCGTGGTAGTAATGTTATTGAGCTGACATACAAGACCTCAGACGGACAACCACATATAGAGTTGTTGAACCGCGATCAAGAATCAACCTTAGAAATTGTCCAAGCAGGTCGCCTTTGGGATTTTAATGGTGATGGGGCTTTGCTGCGATTAGTTTCAGAAGCGCATCGTATTCGTCTGGCACATTTGTTTGACCCCATGTTGGCGGTGCATTCCTCGTTGGTGGAACCGTTACCCCACCAAATCACCGCAGTTTATGGTGAGATGTTGCAACGTCAGCCATTACGGTTTTTGTTGGCGGATGATCCTGGTGCTGGCAAGACGATTATGGCTGGCTTGTTGATTCGAGAATTATTGATTCGGGGAGATGTGCAAAGATGCTTAATTGTCTGTCCCGGTAGTTTGGCTGTGCAGTGGCAAGATGAGCTTTTCCATAAGTTTCACATGCCTTTTGAGATTTTGACTAACGATCGATTGACAGCGGCTCGGTCTGGCAATGCTTTGGCAGAGATGTCACTGGTAATTGCACGACTGGATAAATTAAGTAGGGATGAAGATTTACACGACAAATTGCGAAATACTGACTGGGACTTGATCGTATGCGATGAAGCCCATAAAATGGCTGCGACGTTTTATGGCAAGGAGGTTAAAACTACAAAACGATATCGATTGGGTAAGTTACTATCTTCGATCTCTCGGCTGTTAAATGTCAATTAACTTGGGTTCTTCCGAGCTTTTGGTGATCAGGAAAAAACGATAGACTGCTATGGAAAATAATCTGCCGTGACATGAGCCTACAATTTCTCCAATGCCTGCTTCCTGGTGTCAACCTGCTTCGCTTAGAGCGCTATGAAATCGATGC
>JANOXZ010000792.1:0-11145 GCA_031418695.1 Synechococcales cyanobacterium VAR_35_metabat_10 | reverse complement strand
AGCTCGATCGCTTGATTGGCATCAGCTAGAGCTTTTGCTGGATTTTTTAGCAAATAATAAGCTCCGCTGCGATTGCCATATAACCGGGGCAAAATGTATTTTTTACTGGGGTCGGCTTGAATCAGGGCAAAACTTTTATTCAAATTGGTTAAGGCTAACTGTGGTTGGTTGGTATCTATATAAATAACACCGCGCAAGAAATAAGCATCAACAAAATTTGGATCAACTTGAATAACTTCGTTCAAATCAGCAAGTGCTTTGGGATATTGTTGTAAAAAGTTATAGGCACTAGCCCTGAAATAAAGCGCCGTAGTATCGCGGGAGTTAGCCTGCAAGACAGTACTGAAGTCTGCAACAGCCGCTTTGTAGTTATCTTGCCCCAGATATTCTGTGCCTCTGGCTGAAAGCAAAATACCGCGCAGTGTCGGGGTTTGATTGAGCTTGATGGCCTGGGTGTAGTCTTGAATTGCACCAGCTCCTTGTTTGGCTTTTGATCGCACTGAAGCCCTGTTCATGTAATAAGCCAGGTTTTTAGGTTCGATCTGTAAGGCTTTATTCAAATCAGCCAGAGCAGCTTGATAATTTTTCTGCTCTGCATAGATGCCCGATCGCCCTCCATAGTAAACAGAAGAATATGGGGCAAGTTTGATGGCCGTAGTGTAATCGACTAAAGCCCCAGCCAAATCAGCAGTTTTGCTACGAGCGGTAGCTCTGAGAGCGTAAGCATTGTCAGTCGGCTTAGTAGCAATGGCCACATCCAAAATTCTAATAGCCTGAGCGTAGTTACCCAAATCGTTTTGAGTATTGGCGGCTCCTTCTAAAGCCCAAGTAGACTTGGGTGATAACTTATAAGCTCGTTGAAAGTCACTGAGGGCTAGTTGATATTCGGGAATAAACCGCTGCTTGGCTTTCTCTTCGGTTTCTAGACGAGTAGTGATACTTTGTAGAGCTTTAGAGTTAGTTAACAGACTTCTGGCAGTACCACGATACAAATAGGCCGTCGATCGCTGGGGGTTAGCCTGAATCGCTTGATCAAAGTCCCCGATCGACTCGGCATATTTACCGTTGGTCAATTTAGCCAAACCAGTGACTAATAGGTCATCCACTGGGGTTGGTTTCGCAGCAACCGTAGAAGAGGCAAAGCCATTGACACCAGCAGCAGCGGCCGACTTGGTGAAAGTATTGACTGTAATACCCAAGTTAAACCCTGTCTTAAATCGGATATTGGGGTTGATTTCTGAGGTGCTAAGTTTAGTATCTACATCGCCTTTGCCATGAATGGCTACTAGCTCTCCTCGATCGTTCCACACGGGGCCACCGCTATGACCGGGCAGGGTGTTATTGCTATAAACCAAAGAGTAACCATCTTGCAGCGGTTTGCTACTGTTGGCTGTCACTTTGCCTTCGGTGAAATTAAAGACTGCTAGATCGATCGTTGCCGTTGTCGGAAAACCTGATACATAGACAGTAGAACCCTCACCGACTTCGCTGGAATCTTTGGTTAACTTAGAAACTGTATAGTTTTGTGCACTGGTAAATTCGCCGACTGCCAAATCAACTTGGCCAGGAAAAGCTTTAATATTGCCAATGTTTCGACTACTGCCATCTGGGAGAGTAACTCGATACTTCTCGCTGCGATCTTTCAGCACATGAGCTGCTGTTAAGACAGTATAAGTGTCATCCTTCTTACCAATAATTACCCCAGACCCAGGGGAGTTAGCACTTTCAATGCGTACAGTACACTGCTTTGCAATTTTTGCTACTTGAGGCCCAGTAAGCTGCTGGGCACTGGCAGGCAAAATTCCATATAAAGCAGCAGTAACACCAAAGACCGGAATAATTACAGAAGATAGTTTCATTATTAATTGCTGGGATTTTTGGCAGTTAAAGCTTGTGACGGCAATAGATATGGAAATTTAAGGTAAAGGTCGGCATAGATGCTGACACCTATATTGTAATTTCTAATCTGGTGATTTTTGGTGATCTTTACGGAATCGCAACATTTATGGCTTAGATCCTGGCTTGCTGTGGCTTAATTTGGCATGATAGGATCTGTGCGGTGCATTCGAGCCGCTGTTCATTGCTGAGGTTGTCATGGCTTATTTGTGGTTTAAATCGTTTCATATTGTGGGGTTAGTAGCTTGGTTTGCCGGACTCTTTTATCTACCGCGTTTGTTTGTCTATCACATCGAAGCCAATGAACAGCCCGAAAATGTGCGAGACATTCTGAAAAAGCAGTATGTAATCATGGAGCAACGGCTTATGAAGATCATTATGAATCCGGCGATGGTGCTGACGTTGGCAATGGCAGCGGGGATGTTATACAAGTCTCCGATGCTGTTGAAAGAGCAGTGGCTACATGTGAAGATGGGTTTAGTATTAGTAATTGTGGGATATCATTTTTACTGTCAGCTTATTATGAAAAAGCTGGAAGCTGGTGAAACACCATTGAGCGCCCAGCAGTTTCGCTGGTTTAACGAAATTCCAACGTTCTTTTTGGTATTGATTGTGATGTTGGCGATCTTTAAAAACGATATTCCTCGCGATGCTACAGGTTATGTAGTGGTGGCAATGGTGATCGCTTTTGCTATTAGTATTCAGCTCTATGCCCGCAAAAGAAGACTGGACAAAGAAAAACTCGCGGCTCAAACTTAAATTTTTATGCTTTTGACAATTTCTACGACTCACCAACCTGCTACTGATTTGGGCTATCTGTTACATAAAAATCCAGATAAATTGCAAACTTTTGACTTGGCCTTTGGCCAAGCGCAAGTGTTTTATCCGGTAGCTACGCCTGAATTGTGTACAGCGGCTTTGGTGTTGGATATTAACTCGGTGGAGCTGGCACGGGGTAAGGCTGGCCGTCAGCCCAAGACTTTGGGTGACTATGTGACCGATCGACCCTACGTAGCTTCTTCTTTTTTGAGTGTGGCGCTGGCACAGGTCTATCGATCGGCTTTGTCGGGTCAGTGTCGCGATCGGGCAGAGCTAGCTGAGACGGCGATTCCCTTAGTAGCAAAGATTCCGGTTTTACCAAGCAAAGGCCGGGAAAGCTTTTTACGGGATTTATTTGCGCCTTTGGGTTACGAAATCGAAGTAGAAAGATTGCCTCTAGATACTCAATTTAACGATTGGGGCAATAGTTCTTATTTTAATTTAACTCTCCGTCATACTCTCAAGCTCCAAGAGCTATTGAGTCATTTGTATGTGCTGATTCCAGTATTAGATGACAATAAACACTATTATGTGAACGACGAAGAAATCACCAAATTACTACGCCATGGGGAAGGCTGGCTGGCAAATCACCCCATGAAAGCAGAGATCACTAGTCGCTATCTGAAAAGGCAGCGGGCATTGACTCGGGATGCCTTGGCACTGCTGGCTCCAGAAGAAATAGAAGTTACTGAAACTATCGATACCGAGCCAGAAGTAGCTAGAGTCAGCCTTAATGAGCAGCGCTTAGATGCGGTAGTGCAGGTGCTCAAAGAGAAAGGCGTAAGCCGGGTGATGGATTTGGGTTGTGGGGAAGGAAAGTTACTCAAAAAGTTGGCGGCAGAGTCGCAGTTTACTGAGATTTTGGGGATGGACGTAACCTATAGATCGATCGAAGCCGCCCAAGATCGGGTAATAGATCGATTACCACCTCATTTAAAACACCGTCTCCAGCTCATTCAAGGCTCTTTAAATTACCGGGACGATCGATTAAATGGCTATGATGCCGCAACGGTAATCGAGGTGATTGAGCACATGGAACTCGATCGGTTGACCGCTTTTGCCCGAGTATTGTTTAGTGCCGCACGACCAAAGCTGGTGGTGTTGACCACTCCGAATATGGAGTACAACGTCAACTATCCCGGTCTAGCTAATGGTCATCTTCGCCATCTGGATCACCGCTTTGAGTGGACAAGGGCAGAGTTTGAGAATTGGGGGAAATTTATTGGGGAGACTTATAGTTATGGAGTGGAATTTCGATCAATTGGAGATGTTGACGAAGCCGTCGGTTCACCGACCCAAATGGCCATCTTCACAGTAGAGAACACTCCTAAATAGTCGTTCGCTGTAAGTTTGCGATACAAAGATTGTTATCGCCTTGGTTAAATAATGGGATTTGTTGATGATCGATCAAATCCCATGAAATCATTTCACACCTCAATTTTATAGTTAAGGTCATGCTCATCCCCTGGTAAGCCACGGAATCCCCAGTTGTGCTTGGGATTCTCGAAAATGGTCATTTCTAGATCTTGAGTAGAAATATCTAGGCTCTGTGCTCGATAGAACATCAACCGAATCAATTGCTTTTTGGCAGCTACCGTGCGGCCTTCAATCATACTGAATTCCACGATGGTATAGCGATCGGTACGACCAGCCGGATAAAAAAAGTCGGTCTTGTCCATCATGAAAAATCGATGACAACGCTTTTCTGGTGGATATACTAGAGCTTCCACCACACAGGAATTGATTACTTCAGACAACTGAAGCTTAATTGGCTCAAGACGTTCCCGCAAGCCATAGATTTTGGTTTGCACCATAGCTATTTCTACTCGATTTGAAATTTGGTGAACATAGTTTATCATAAAGTGAAGCTATGATTTCCATCGTCCTTCCCCAGACCACCCAAAAACAGGAGTTGCACTAGCCGATGAACTGGGTCTAAGAATGCACCGAAAAAAAATCGCTATCATTAATTGCTAGGTACGTAGTCTATTTCTACTTGGCCATAGTCTAGTTTAATTACTCGATCGGCCAAGTGGAAATAGCGATCGTCATGGCTAATGGCAAAGATCATCTTGCCTCGGCGTTTCAGTGCTGGCAACAACTCCCGATAAAAAATGTCTCTAAATACAGGGTCTTGGTCTGCGGCCCATTCGTCAAACAAATAGATTGGTCGATCGTCCAAATAAGCTGTCAGCAGCGCTAAGCGCTTGCGCTGACCCTGAGACAAATCCACTGTGGATAAATGACCATCTTTTATTTGTACCTTGTGCGCAATTTGCAGCAACTCCAAATATTTATTGGCCTCCACATCTACTGTGGCTGGGTTCATACCCAATAGCTTTTCAAATAAGTAAAAATCTACAAACACCACCGCAAAATGCTGCCGATACCAATCACGGTTTTCGTTGGTAATTCCTTGGCCATTCAGCTTCACTTCACCCTTCTCAGAAGCGTATAAACCAGTAAGAATCTTTGCTAGCGTAGATTTGCCACTGCCATTACCACCCACAATAAAAACTAATTGATTTTCAGTGAACTTAAGATCGATCGTCCCCAAATGAAACGATCCATCACTACCTTTGTAGCTATGATTAATCTGGGATAATTCTAAAGACTGCACTGCTTGGAGGGGCGTATGTTCTACCATCGGTATTTCGCTACTTTCGGCCAGCGATAACCCCATACTCTCGATTTTTTTGATCGCCACATTAGCTCGCACCAGCATGGGTAGACGTTGCACCATATTTTGCAAAGGGGTCATCAAATAAGTCAGGGTCAACACGTATGCGCTGAGGGTGGCAGGGTTTAAGGTTAACGCGCCTTTTAAACCAAAAATCAGTACGCCTAAAATTGCGAAGAAAATTATCTGACCCACGATCGCTGTCAGAGCAAAGATTCGTAATCCTTTGATATTGCGAGTGCGTGAGATATCGGCACTAGTCTGTAGTTCGTTGTTTAAAAAGTCGTTTTGGCGTAAGCGATTGAGCTTGAGTTCTTTTACGCCTTCGGTGATCGACCTAAAATGTTTCAGCAGTCGATCGTTTTCTTCTCTGGCTCCGTAAAAAAGATTATTGGCTTTGGCGATCGCGATCTGCACAATGACAATACTGATAATCATCATCACAATCGTCACCAAAAACACTGGGCCAGAAAGCGCGGCCAGGTAAGTCAAACAACTGGCAATAATCGCCAAGTCAATACAAAGAAAAGGAATTACGGCAATGGTATTGGATAACATAGCCACATCATCGGTCAGAGTGGCTAACAGTTTGCTGGCTCCTAGCTCTTCAATTCTGGCTAGGGGCGCGGCCAAAATTCGCGCACTGAGGCTCATGCGCAGATCGTGAATGGAGTCTTGGGCAAGCTGAATCAACATAAACTGGGAACCCAACCCGGTGATCAGCGAAACGATCGCCAAGCCCACAAATGGCCACAGCATCTCTTCCGAAACACCACTGGTGGCACGGCTCACCAAGGCAATGAGGGCGGCGCTGCTGCCTCCACTGATTAGACCCATTCCGATCGCTGCTGCCATGCCGCGCCAAGATGCTTTTAGAAGTAACCAAAGAATTTCCATGAAGCTGATGTCAAAGAGATTCTCAATATTCTAATCAATATCCACCTCAACCGTTGGTGGTGGTGACTAGGCGGCGACGGAGGGATGTGACTCGAAGGTTGGCGGTTTCGTTTTTGGGTTCGAGAGCGAGAGCTTGTTCGTAGGATTCCAGAGCTTGGCTCATTAGTTTCTTTTGCTCGTAGGCATGACCCAGGTTGTTCATGGCGGTGACGTAGGTGGGGTCTTGTTTGATAGCTTCTTTGTAATTGCGGATGGCCAGGTCAAATTGCTCTTGGCATTCGTAGGCGTAGCCCAGGGCGTTGTGGACAGGGGCGAATTCGTTGATGTCGATCGATTCTCCCTCGGCAGCAGTTGATTTGTTTTTCAGGGCTTTTTGTAGCAGCTTGACTGCTTGTACAAACAGTCTTTTGTCTAGGTAGATGCTGGCTAGAGCATAGTATTCTTGGGCGGTACAGTCGTCAGTGAGAACTCTTTTTTCCAGTTTGCCTAGGTCATTTTCTAAGACACGGTTTTTGAGGACTTGTTTGCCCACGATGACGGCTGATCCGGCGAGAAGAGCAATGAAAGCGGTGAGGTAAATGAGGGGTAGGCTGCTGCCTAGGTTCTGAACGCTAGAAAAGTCCATGATTTTAAATTATTTTTCTTACATCAACTAATGTTACTTTGCCATATTTTGCGATTGGTGGTCGTAACAAATGTTAAACCTCTCTTATCAAAGGAAGACTTAACAGCACTGTTGCAATAGATTTCGATATCTTTAAATCAAGACTTAGACTGCTTGCCATCATCTGACTCTATAAGGCTTAGATATCACCTCCGTCCATAATGACGATTTGCACGAAAACACTTCAACTCTAAATTTTTCATTACTCAATCCTCAAGATTTCTTAACGAATCTTGGGGGAAATCAGAATTTCCCTCTAATGGTCTGAAATCTGGATCCAAGGGAAGATTATTGGGTGCAGTTAATAATATTGATGAATTAGATCTGCTTGCATACTCTTGTTCATCACCTTTACTACTCACACACCAACCTGTTTCATAGGTAAGATTTCCCTTGAACTGTTCATAGTGATTTATTTTTATATCATAATCTTTGTGATCATAGCTATGCAAATGCATAATCTCATGGACTATTATTCCAGCCCACCCGTCAGCATCGTGTTTAGAAATAGCTACGGAATTTAGATTGATAGTGAGATCTCTTTTTTCTATGAATCTAGAGTATCCAATCTTAGCCCATCCGTTGTAGCTGCTACGTTTGTGAAAAGAAAATGGTTTATCCTCAATGTACAAATACTGTCTGCGATTTTTCCCTGGAAGAATTGCAGGGTCTTCAACCAAAGACAGTTGTGCATTAGTAATAAATCTGCGCACAGCCTCTCTAGATGTTTCATCATCATATTCTTTGGTGGTGACTCGTTTGTCAATGCAATCTAATACTTGCTCTGATTGCATTCTCTCTTGAGCTATCAATAACGCTTGCCATATTTTACTGCGTTGTTTAGGCGTAAATTTTTTGGATATTTTAGGAATCGGAAACTGTGACCAGTAGGCATTCTCATCAAACTTTTGCTCAGTTCCACCAAAATATTCTTGAGAGCTAACATAGCTACGCTTATTTTTCTTTTCTTGTGGTCTAATATAAGGCATAGAACTTGGAAGACCCGGCACACTGACACCAGTACTTGGCCAAACCCCCGATGCTGGGGGACTAGCAGGCATATAATATGGTGTCAAAGGAGCGAAGACACTAGAACTAGGTGATGGAGTTGATGTAATCGAAGGCAATGGACTAGGCATGTTTGTTGGCAAAGGCATTAAGTCCTCCGACGGCATAGGAGCCGGGATCTGGGATACATTCGTTTGATGATCTTGTGCCAATACCGCTGACGTGGATGGCAAAATTCCTAATATTACAAACAGAGATATTTTGGTACTTCTTCTGGTTACTCGTTTGGCAAGGTTCATATAGTGCTGTGAGAGTAGTTGAGTGGGTGTGATAGTTAAGTATTGGGTTACTTCGCAAAAATCATGCATTTTTTAAATCAACTTGTTGCTTTTCGGTTAGTACCATTGCAATCTGCTTCTCGTAGTAAGCCGCTTCATTGATAAAAACCGGATAAACCACACTTTCGCCTGTATATAAAATCTCCTCGCCAGTAAAGCTCAAAAACATTGGCTGACCAGGTTTTTAATTAAACATTTTGTTGCTGCGCTTGGGTTGTGGATAAACCTGCCCCTAACATTGTGATTTTGGCATATGATTTTGGTGGTAGTGATTACATATCTTGCAGATATGTTGGATCGATTTCGTCTTGTTTGCGCAGGTTCATCAGGAAATCGTGGATGAGGCTGGGTTTGGTGGTGAGGTTGATTTGGGCGTTGGCGCTGTCGCTGTTTTCGTAGATAATGCCGCCGACGGTCGCTCCGATTGGGGGATACATATCTTCCCGCATTTCACCTATATCTACAAAATCTACGATCCGAATTAAGCCCTTGACTCCCGGCTCTCCGATATCTAAGAAAACGCCAAAAGGCTGGTGCTGGATTACTTTGCCTCGCACAAAAGTACCGATCGGATATTTGGCCTTGATGCTATACCAGGTTTGCTCGTCCATATTACTTACTCAATTATTTGCGCTTGTCTACCAACTGCTCAAAGGATAATAAAGCCTTTTGCTGTCGATCGCCAGCCACCTCCATAAAATCGTTATGCCCAGCCCCAGGTATCCACAGTGATTGCTTAGGTTCTGGTGCCGAGGCATAGAGTCGTTGACCATGTTGGAGGGGAATAATATCATCGGCTTCACCATGCATCACTAAAACTGGGCAGCGTACTTTGCTGAGTTTATCTTGATTAGTAAATTTGTCGAAGGGCAAAATAGGGATAGGCACTACTACTCGAAAAGCCGAGGTAAAAGTACTTTCTAAAACCAAACCAGCTACTGGATGCTTAGCAGCTAGCTCTGTGGCAGCTCCACCACCCACAGATTGACCGTAAATAATGATTTGTTGGGGCGGTATTTTGAGTTCTTTTGTCAGGTAGGCATAGGCAGCATCGGCATCTTGGTAAACATTATTTTCACTTGGGCTACCATTGCTGGTGCCGTAGCCACGATAGTCGTAAGCAAACACACTGAATCCCCATTGATGCAGTTGATCGAAGGTGGGTCGCAAATCACCTAAATCGCTGGCGTTACCATGACTGTATAGGATGGTGTATTTGGCTTGGGGGTTGGGTAAATATGTGGCCGAAATCTTTTCGGTGTTGTTGACCGGTAGTTTTAGAATATCTTTGTTGTCTTGATAGCTTGCAGCTTGCGGCATAAAAATCATGCTGTCGGCGCGGAAAAAAACGTACACAGCAAAAAATGCGTAGATAAAAAGAGCCGATAGAATCAGTCTTTTCCAACTCAGATCGCCGACTAGCAGTTTCTTGTAGGGTATTTTGGACACAAAAAGTACCGTGGGTTTCACTTTTTTATTATTTGCAATTTTTTGCCGATCGTCTGCGATCTTTTAGGATGGCAAATGTACGCCTCGGATTGACATATCTAATAGCTCGATCGGGTGATATACCGGCACATCTTTCCCTTGTTCTGCTAAATGCTTACTAATTTGCAAACTACAACCCGGATTTGCCGACGCAATTAAACTAGCTCCGGTATTCACCAAATTAGTTACCTTTTGTTGTCCCAACTCCTCTGCTACTTCTGGTTGCAACATGTTATAGACACCAGCGCTACCACAACATAATGCTGCATCCACTGGTTCTAATAGTTGTACTTGAGGAATTCGTTTTAATAAATCTCGCGGCTGTAAACTGATTTTTTGGCCGTGGAGCAAATGGCAAGCATCTTGATAGACCACCGGCAAAGGCCGATCGCTAATGTTATTTAGTGGGGCAATGAAATCGATCGAGGCTAAAAACTCCTGAATATCTTTCACCTGATGAGAAAACTCTTCGCCTAAATGTTGGTAAGCTGTATCGCCAGCCAAAATATCTCCATATTCTTTGAGGGTGTGACCACAGCCCGCTGCATTAATAATAATGGCATCCAATTCTAGACCTCGGAAACTATCTACCATTTGTCTTGCCAAACTCTGTGCCTGATCAGTTTGCCCCTGGTGCTGAGGCAATGCTGCACAGCAGCCCTGGCTAGGGGGAATAACTACTTCATAGCCATTGGCAGTCAATACTCGGATGGTGGCTTGGTTTACTCGATCAAAGAACAATCTTTGTACACAACCCAAGACCATCCCCACTCGATAATGTTTTTTGGGGTCAGCTTTTGGTGATGCAGTGGCGGCAATTTTTTCTGGATAAGTCACGGTCAAGTCTGCCGCAGTGAAAGCTGGTAAGACGCTTTCCATCGCTGCTAGGTGAGGCGAAACTTTGGGTAACAGCTTAGTGCTTCGTACTAGTTGCTGAAGACCAGATTGCCGGTAGACCAATAGTGGCCAGAGTAATAGACGTAATCGATCGGGGTAAGGAAAGAGGCTGAAAATTAACTGGCGATAAATTTTTTCTACCAAAGGTCGCTGATGTTGTTGCTCGATCTGTGGTCTGGTGGCCGAAATGAGCTTGTCGTAGGCCACGCCAGAAGGACAAATGGTGACGCAGGCCAAGCAGCCTAAGCAGCTGTCAAAGTGGGAGACGGTGGTCGGGGAGAGGGGAATTTGGCAGGCATCATCGTCTGCTTTGTTTAGGGCATCCATCAGGTAAATCCGCCCCCGAGGCGAATCATTTTCGTTGCCTAGTACCCGATAACTGGGGCAGGTGGAGAGGCAGAATCCACAGTGAACGCAGGTATCGACGACTTTATCGAGGGGCTGCTGGAGGTTAAAGG
>JANOXZ010000791.1:0-9675 GCA_031418695.1 Synechococcales cyanobacterium VAR_35_metabat_10 | reverse complement strand
CTCTGGTCTACTTGGGCAGATCCGCCGAGATTGACACTCCAACAAGATACCAGTGGGGCGACGGTCACACTTGATCCGCAGCATTTACTGCGCCAAATTGTGCGTCCAATTAGATTTCATGGTCAGGTGTTGGGCTGGTTGCGGGTCAGTCACCCTTGGTTTGAGGTGACAAAGCCAACTCAAGATTTGTTTTTAGATTTACTGGCTGCCACCACAGCGATGATCGGGGTGGTGGTCGGGGTGGGTTGGTTTTTATCGGGGCTGGCGATCGAGCCAATTAAAGCCTCTTATCAGCAGCTTAAGCAGTTTACGGCGGATGCTTCTCATGAGCTGCGCAACCCGTTAGCGACGATTCAGACCAATGTGCAAGTGGCTTTAGCTACCGAAATGCAGATGCCGATCGCCCAAAAGCAGCAGTTACAGGTAATCGAACGATTGACTCGTCGTTTGGGTAAGTTGGTGGATGATCTATTGTTTCTAGCTCGTCAAGATAGCGGTGATGCGCCGGTAGCTTTTGAAACAGTGCCGATCGATGCTTTGTTAATGGAAGTGACTGAGGAGCAAAAGTTGGCAGCACAGGCGCGCGGAATTCACATTCAGTTAGAGATTGCTGATGCCCCAGAGTTTAATGTGGCTGGTGATTGGAATCAGTTGGCGCGGTTGTTTACAAACTTGATTGACAATGCCATTCAATATACTGCTGCTAATCAGCAGCCTGCTCCCCAGATTGTGATTTCTTTGGCCTGTAATGCCTCCAATATCCAGGTGGTAGTGCAGGATCAAGGGATGGGGATTGGGGATACCGATTTACCTCGGTTGTTGAATCGGTTTTATCGGGTGAATCCGGTGCGGAGTGGGGAACGCAGTGGCGGTTCGGGGTTGGGACTTTCCATTGTGCAGTCGATCGTCCAACGGCATCAGGGGGAGATATCGATTAACAGTGAGTTGGGTAAGGGAACTAGAGTGATGATTACTTTGCCGATCATTAATTGAGTAGTAAATCTCACCCGGAAAGTATTTAACAATTGGCCAATTCAAATCTTTTTCTAAATACTCAATAGAAAAATGCAATATTTTGCTTGCTCAACCCAATATATAGGCAAAGACACTATTCAGTGGGGCACTAAACTTCGATTTTTTCGTGCATTTGTCTGTTTGTTAGGAGATTTGCTAAAACAGTAGCAAGTCTAGTAAGGTATTTCCTAGTTTTTGTTATATAATTTTGCACGTAATGAGGTTTTGTTAGACTATGAAGTTAATTAGTTTAGGGATTAGTATTGCACTTTTAATTGTTCCTACTAGTTCAGTTAATGCCTTTTTAAATAGCCAAACTGCGATTTCTCCATTGATTGCTGCTGGTGAAAATCTTACCGAAGATGAATTATGGAATAGAGGGGATAGTAAATATACAAAGGGAGATTTTGGAGGTGCAATTGCCGACTTTACTAAAATGATAGAAATCAACCCTAAAAGTGCTCGTGCTTACAATTATAGAGGAGCTGCTAAAACTAAATATCGTAAACCGCCAGTTGAAATTCCAGTTAGTAATCCCATTATTGACAGTGATGGCAATAGGGTATTTACTGCTGTTGGGCTACCTTCAGCAGACTATGAAGGTGCGATTGCTGATTACACTCAAGCAATATCTCTCAACCCTAAGAATTCGCTTTACTATGAGAATCGTGCTGGGGCTTATTATCGAAAATATCAATACAAAGAAGCTATTGCTGATTACTCACAAGCAATTAAATTTAGCCCAAAAGACGTAGGCTTATATGTGGGGAGAGCCTATGCATATTCTTCTGTGGGTGATCAAAATAAATCAATCATAGATTTCCAAAGTGCTGAAGCCAGAATGGAGCCGACAAGCTCTAGTGAGTATGCTAGAAGGGGCAACATTAGATTTAGCAAGTTAAAAAAATATTCAGAAGCTGCTAATGATTATACGAAAGCGATCAACTTAGATCCTGGTAGTAATGAATTATATGCAACTAGAGCAAAAATTTATGTAGAACTCAAAAAAGATTCGTTGGCCATTTTTGATTACACTCAGGCCATCTATCTAAATTCTGATGAGGCTAGAAACAGTTACTTTGAAAGAGGCGCCATACACCATCGACTAACTGATTACCCCAAAGCAATTTCAGACTATAATCGTGCGGCTCCAGATCAATGTATTGATGGTTATTCTGTTGATGTTTGCTATCACAGAGGAGTTGCCAAAATGGAAATGGGTGATAGCAAGGGTGCTCTATTCGACTTTGATCGGATGATTGATGCTGGTTACAGCTCCTCAGAATATTTCTATGCTCGGGGAAATGCTCGACAAAATCTGGGTAATAAAGATGGCGCACAACAAGACTATCAAAAGGCTTTAGATAACGCAGATAACTATGTTAGCTATTCTGATAAGTACGATGTATATTTATATCGGGGATTAGCATATTTGGGTTTAGGTCGCACTCAAAGTGCGATCGCGAACTTTACCCAAGCAACTAAATTGGAGCCAAATAAGCCGCAGGCATATCATCATCGTGGTGTTGCCTACCAAAAATTGAAGGATAGAGCTAATTCCATCAATAATCTTAAGCTGGCAGATAGTTTGTATTTAAAGAATAATGAGCTGAATAAGCATCGCATAATTACACAATTACTTAGACAGCTTTAGTTTTGTTAAAGTAGAAAACCCCGATTTGCGGGGTTTTTGCTTTAAACGAATTTTAAATATGGTAGTCGATCGGCCACCTCTTTAATCTTTGCCCCATTGGCTACCAACTGCCCACAGGCATCCCAAGTACCGGCAATAAACTGTTGACGAGCACCTTCATTAATGTTTATCACATCCGCAAAATCTCCAAAGGATACTTGTTGAGCTACTAAATCTACAGTTACTGCGGCTTGGGGATTTTCTTGCACCATTAGTTGCAGGCGACTGGCGGTGGCTGGGATGACTGTGAGACAAGGAATGCCCAGCATCACACAGTTGCCAAAAAAGATTTCGGAAAAGCTTTCGCCCACGATGATTTGAATGCCCCATTTAGCGATCGCCTGGGGAGCATGTTCTCGACTGGAGCCACAGCCAAAATTGCTGTTTACGATCAATACTTTGGCTCCATGATATATCGGCATATCAAAAGGGTGTTGACCTTGAAGCTGGGATCGATCGTCGGCAAATACATGTTCGCCCAAGCCATCAAAGGTGACAGCTTTTAAGTAACGGGCTGGAATGATTCGATCGGTATCAATATCATTGCCAATTAAAGGAATTGCAGTGCCAGAAATCTTAGTTACTTTGCTGTCCATAATGTTTCTTGATTCTATTTGTAAAATATTGATTTAGTTCAGCAAAGTGCGGACATCGGTGACTGTGCCGGTGACTGCTGCGGCTACTACCATTGCTGGTGACATCAACAAAGTGCGGCCTGAGGATGAACCTTGGCGACCTTTGAAATTGCGATTAGAAGAAGAAGCGCTGATTTGGCGACCGACTAGTTTATCCGGGTTCATTGCTAAACACATCGAGCAACCGGCTTCCCGCCACTCAAAGCCTGCTTCCGTGAAGATCTTGTCCAGTCCTTCCGCTTCGGCCTGTACTTTTACTCGTTCAGAACCGGGCACGATGAACGCCTTAATTCCGGCGACTACATGTCTGCCTGTTGCTACTCTAGCGGCTTCCCGCAGGTCGCTGATTCGACCATTGGTACAGCTTCCGACGAAACATACATCTACTTTGGTACCTATTAAAGACTGGCCGGGTTGTAGATCCATGTATTGATAAGCTTCCTTGGCCGTCTCTTTTTCGGCATCGGGAATGGCATCGAGCATGGGGATATTTTCGCCGATCGAAATCCCCTGACCGGGAGTAATGCCCCAAGTAACAGTGGGCGCAATCTCAGCGGCATCAAATACCACCACGTCATCGTAAGCCGCATCAGCATCACTGCGTAGACCGTTCCACCACTGCACTGCTTCATCCCACTGTTGGCCTTTGGGAGCAAAGTCCCGCCCAGCCAAATAATCGTAGGTAACTTGGTCGGGGTTCACATAACCACAGCGGGCACCGCCTTCGATCGACATATTGCAAACGGTCATCCGTTCTTCCATATTCATTTTGTCGAAAGTAGTCCCAGCAAATTCGTAGGCATAGCCCACACCGCCGTTTACGCCTAGTTTACGAATAATGTGCAGGGCTACGTCTTTGGCGTAGACTCCCGGAAATAATTTACCGTTGACTTCCACCCGGCGCACTTTCAGTTTACTCAGAGCCAAAGTCTGGGAAGCCAAAACATCTCGCACTTGGCTGGTGCCAATGCCAAAAGAAATTGCGCCAAATGCGCCGTGGGTTGAAGTATGGCTATCTCCACAGGCGATCGTCATCCCGGGCTGTGTCAAGCCCTGCTCGGGAGCAATCACATGCACAATGCCCTGGCTGCCAGAGCCGACATTGTAAAAGCGAATATTGTGTTCTTTGGTATTGCGCTCTAGGTGCTGAATCATTTCTTCGGCCAAACCATCGGCAAAAGGTCGTGCCTGATTTTTGGTGGGCACAATATGATCAACAGTGGCTACGGTGCGATCGGGGTACATCACCTTTAAATTGCGTTCGTGCAACATGGCAAAGGCTTGGGGACTAGTCACTTCGTGTACGAGGTGGAGTCCAATAAAAAGCTGGGTTTGACCAGAGGGCAGAGTGCCCACGTTATGTAGATCCCAAACTTTATCGAACAATGTACTCTTACTCATAACTGCCAGCTCTCAAGAATTGTGGATAGATTCTATCTATTTATGGTCAGCATTGCACAGTTTTTTGCGTTAGTTCACGGTTTAATAACTTAGTTTAATAATTACAGGATTTCGATCTGGCGGAAGAAATTAGGAAAGCTTACTATGGAAAATAGACCCCAAATAGATCATGGAGGAGGCGCAGGATGTTAGTAATATTGACCGATCGGCAAGTTTTAAATCCCCAATCAGTCTGTCCGGGCTGTTTGTGGGCAAGTAGCCAAGGTGAGCCGCGCTGGCAACAAGAAAGGTTGGGATGCGGTAAATTGGTGCGCGATCGAACTCCTTTGGATCAGCCGCCTGCTTATGAATGCCAAATGGGTTTTCAGTTGGTGAATGTAGAAAAGTTTTAGTCTATAGCAAGGTGCGGTGCTGCGCTGTCAACTCCAAGTAAATATGCTCCAACCGTACCGGCTGGCGAGAGATTGCATCCATCTGCACCCCGGTAAAAACCGCCAAAATTTCTTGTAAGTCATAATGTGTGGGCAACCAAAAAGCCAAGTCGTTGCTGTAGCGGCGTGGTTGCCAGCCCTGTTGTTCAGCTAGCTCGATCGCCAGATCTTCTTGCTCAGTCTTAATAATTAATACTTCTTGCCCCGGCATCACAGTACTGAGCTGATCGATGCTGCCTTCGGCGATGAGATGGCCGTTTTTCAGAATGCCAATACGCTGACAGAGTCTTTCGGCTTCTTCTAATAAGTGGGTGGTTAAGAGAACAGTGATTTGCTGCTGTTGCAGATTGCGAATCAGTTCCCAGATCTCGTAGCGGGCTTCTACATCTAAGCCGGTAGTGGGTTCATCTAAGATCACTAACTTGGGATGATGCACCAGTGCCAAGGCCATACTCAGGCGGCGCTGCATTCCACCGCTGAGGTTTTCGACCACAGAATTAGCTCGATCGAGTAAATTCACCAAAATCAAACATTCCCGTACTCGCTGTTTACGCTCTGCTCCTGATAGGCCATAGATGCGAGCAAAGAAATTCAGGTTTTCGGCGCAGGTCAAATTTTTGTACATCAAGTTTTCTTGGGGCACCACTCCAATCATCCTTTTGGTTTCTGCCGAAATCTTGCAGCCTGCAATTTCTACCTTGCCGCTATCAAACTGCAACAAATTACAGAGAATATTGATGGTGGTCGTTTTGCCAGCTCCGTTGGAGCCGATGAGACCATACACTTCTCCAGAGGGAATTTGCAGGCTGAGGTTGTTGAGTACCTGGCGCTTGCCGTAAGCTTTACATAGATGGTGAATTTCTAGCATTACAGTCTTTTTTCTCGATCGAGCATCCGATTATAGGCCAACCAGGCCAAAGTGGAAGTAAAGGCCGCAAAGCCGCACATAAAGCTGAAATGCTTAGCGATTTTTTCTAGGGAATCACCATTTTTCCCCACTCCGACCAAAGCTTCATTCATATGATAGACGGGATTAAACTCCGCAAGTTGCAGTAATGCTTTGGGGAAAAATTGGGTAGGAAAAAATGCTCCACCCAAGATCAGCAACGGAATGCCAAAGGCGGCGACGATCGAGTTTACATCTTCGGTGCGGCGGGCTAGTTGAGTGCTCAAAATAAAGCCCATGGCTACATAAGAGACGATCGTCAGCAAGATAATTGCCGCACCCAAAAAAATATTTCCGGAGAACTTGCCACCCCAGAGTATTACCCCTAAATAGACCAGAAATACCTGACCAAAACCAATAAAACTATGAGCAATAAAAATCCCGGAAAAATAAGAGAGGCCACTTAACGGCGATAAAAATAGCCGTTTGAGAGTCAACTGTTCACGCTCAGCGACGATCGTGGCTACCGTGCCGCCCAGGCAGCTAAAAAACAATGCTGCTCCTACTAGTACCGAGGGTGCGACCAGACTAAGGGTTTCACCGACGGGCAGTTGTAATCGATCGCTAATCACCATGGTATTGATGGCCAGCAAAGACAGCGGAAAAATCGTCCACAAAATCAGACTGCGTCGTCGTCGCAATAGTTCAATTAGAATCCGCTGCGCCACAGCTAAACTTTCGCGTCGATAATGATTCATGTATGGGGAAGGCTCTGTAGATACTTCATGGTTCGCACCCAGTCGATATTACTACCAAAACCTATCCCAAAACCGATGGTCTGGCAAACAACTAAGCTGATGAAGCTCTGCCAGCGTCCCCAGCCCCTAGTGGCTAAATCCATGGTCATTAACAAGTTAGCTGCCAGCATCAGGGTGGCATAATAAACGATCGGCAGCCAAGTAAACATGACAACCAATAATGTGGCACAGGCCATCACCAGTAATAAAGAGCGGATATTTGCGCCAAAAATGCCTGCAAACAAAATCTCCAATAACCGATAGGGTGAGACGGCGATTAGATCAACTAAGATAGTAGTTGAGCATAGAATGATTAGACGACTGGGTTGTGATTGCCAAGAAGATGACCCAATCCAACCAAAGGTGCCATAGATTAACAGCACGATCGGGATAGACATCCACAACGGCGATCGATGCCAGGAAGATTTCTGGGGGGACATACACGGCCTCTGGAAATTCACCGAATACTAGTATCTACTAAAACACCCTCGCATTTTTGGGGCGAGGGTGTTTTGGTGAGTGAACTCCCAAATATCTCAGGACATAGCCTGAATGATGTAGTCGAAGTAAGGTGCAGTGGCATCTGCATCTTCGCTACTCAATAATTTCAAGGAGGCTTCCTTGAGGCAGGCGATCGAATCGACCATGCCAGGAACTGGTACGCCTAAGGAGTTGTACATTTCCTTGACTCCCACAATGCCGATGTTTTCGATCGGGTCTTTGTCACCAGCCAAAACTCCGTAGGTTACGAGGCGTAGGTACCAACCATAATCGCGTAAGCATTGAGCACGCTGTTTGGTTTGATAAGAGTTGCCACCGGGAGCGATATAGTCGGGGTGAAGCTTCCACAGCTCTTTGCTGGCTTGCTCAACAATTTTCTTTTCGCTTTCGGCCAACAGGTTTGCAATCCGCAAGCGCTGTTCACCAGTCTTTAAAAATTCTTGAATATTTTTTAGCTCGCCGCTGCTGGGGTAACGCAATTCGTCGTCGGCTTTGAGAATAACCTGGCTAACTACGCTCATAATTTTGGATATATAAACTAACTTTTAAGATCTTTTAGCAGTTTACCTCATTGATCAGCATCGCGCAGGTCAGGTCATGAAGTCAGTTAACAGAAGTTAATAATATGTTGCCATGTTGTATCTTTACCTTTGGTAATTCAATCGAGCAAGCTACAGCGCTGATTTTGGAGTAGAATCTACATCTCTACTTCCTATTGCTGCTGCCAGCCAAAATATTATGACATCCGAAGAATCCCCGAATAATTGGCAGCAGGGAGCCTTGCTGACGCTGGAAATTACTGATATCAACGACGTAGGCGAAGGCGTGGGGCGGGTAGATTCCCATGTGGTGTTTGTGCCCGATACGGCGATCGGTGACTGGGCAGATGTGCGCTTAGTACGGATCAAGAAAAATTATGGTTACGGGCAGTTGCAGAATTTGGTGATTTCTTCTGCCGATCGCATTCGTCCGAACTGTATTGTGGCCGATAAATGCGGTGGTTGTCAGTTGCAACATATCAGCTACAGTGCCCAACTGGCCGCTAAACAAAACCAAGTGATGCAAACCATGCGGCGCATTGGTGGCATCGATCCAGCATTGGTGTTGCCGATTATTGGGGCGGAATCAGATTTGGGCTATCGCAACAAGGTGACTTATCCTTTGGGCGTGGGATCTACTGGTCAAGTCAAAGCGGGCTACTATCAAAAGGGCAGCCACAAAATTGTCAATCTCAATCAGTGCCCGATCCAAGATCAGCGCTTAAATCCCTTATTAGCGGGCATCAAGCAAGACATCGCAGACCAAGAATGGTTGATTTACGATCCAGAAAGATTAACCAACGTGGCGCAGTTCCGGCATCTTTCGATGCGGATTGGTAGACGCACTGGGGAGATTCTGATTACTCTGGTGGCCAGTGGTGGGCAGATGCCCAATTCTTTGCCCGATAAGGCGCAGGAATGGCTGACGCAATATCCGGGAGTAGTGGGAGTTTGTTTGAATACTCAGCCAAACCAAAACAACGTGGTGTTTGGCGGAGAAACAAGAATTATTGCTGGTCGAGACTATGTGACAGAAGAGTTTGCTGATTTGCAGTGGCGATTGGGGGCGGATACCTTTTTTCAGGTATATACCGAGCAAGCTGAGGTGATGCTGAAGGTGATCCTCGATCGATTGAAACTCACTGGCCAAGAATTTTTGCTAGATGCCTATTGTGGTATCGGGACTTTTTCGTTGCCTTTGGCTAGTAAGGTGCGCCAGGTTCTGGGCATTGAGGTGCATGAGACTTCGGTACAGCAGGCGAAGGGGAATGCCAGCATTAACGGTATTGCCAATGCTTTATTTGAGGCTGGAGACTGCGGTGAGCTGATGACCGATTTGGAGCAGCGCCCCGATATCGTGTTGCTGGATCCACCGCGCCAGGGCTGCGATCGGCTAGTACTAGAAAACCTCATCGGTAGACCGCCTCAGCAGTTGATATATATTAGCTGTAAGCCTTCTACTTTAGCGCGGGATTTGAAGCTGTTATTAGATTCTGGGCGTTTTGAGTTGCAGGGCATTCAGCCGGTAGACTTTTTCCCCCAGACTGCTCATGTGGAATGCGCGGCTTTTTTGGTTGGTAAAGATTAGGTTGAGCAATAAATTGGTGGAAAATTCCTGAAGTCAGGGTAGTGGTGAGTAAATTTTTAACTGAGCTATAAAATAGTGGAACATCTCTCGAACTCATCGGTTCCAATGGAGTAATCTCACCAATTCTATAACTATGAAAAAACCCATCACAACACTACTGAATTGCTGTTTTATTCTCAGCACTTGTACC
>JANOXZ010000790.1:0-13279 GCA_031418695.1 Synechococcales cyanobacterium VAR_35_metabat_10 | reverse complement strand
GTTTTGCCGGTGCCCGGTGCGCCGTAAAAGATGATGGAGGTGAGCTGATCTGCTTGGATGGCGCGACGCAGCAATCTACCAGGGCCAACGATTTCTTCTTGCCCTACAAATTCGTTGAGCGATCGAGGACGCATCCTGGCTGCTAATGGGGCATCTCGATCGCGTAGTTGCTGATACTGACGTTCAAATAAATCCATATCACATCAAAACCCAAGAATCTTCTCAGGTCTACAATATTTTGTTTCTCTTTAGCTCTACTAGTCTATTGCAAATTCGAGATGGCAGCAGTCTATAATAATATCTCAGCGGCTTGTTCTGGAGGCATTATTGGCGATGAATCTCACTCACCTCTCTGTTATTTAAACCAAAATGGCAAAAGATCTCTTTCATAACAACGTAAAGACGGCTCTCCAGAAAGATGGTTGGAATATTACCCATGATCCTTACCGGTTACGTTATGGCGTTGCTGATATCTATATTGACCTTGCCGCAGAGGAAGCAATTGCTGCCGAAAAAGCAGGGCGAAAAATAGCTGTAGAAGTCAAGAGTTTTGCTGGTGGATCGAATGTTTCTGAGTTTCATACCGCTCTCGGTCAGTTTCTTAACTATCGTGTCGCCTTAGAAATATCTGAGGAGCCAGATAGAGTTCTTTATTTAGCAGTTCCTCAGGATACATATCAGATATTTCTGAGATTTGAACCAGCAAAAACTGTGATTGAAAGATATGAAATTCGATTAATCACTTATGATCCGAATAATGAGGTAATTGACAAATGGATAGAATAAATGAATACCGAAAAATTGTTATTGATTTTCTAGAAGATTTTATTAGAAATGATCCAAATGCCCAACTGATTTTCGATCTTGCCCGTGATCGATATTTGGTCATGCATAACGAATGGCGTAATGAGTATCGAATCTACGGTTGCGCAATGCAGCTAGATATCATCGAAGGTCAGATTTGGATTCAACATAATAGTACAGAGATTTATATCGATCAAGAACTGATTAAGCTTGGGGCATTTCCCCGAGATATCATTTTTGGTTTTCGTTCTCCAAGTATTCGCAAAATGCTAGCAGATTCTTACAATTAATCATGGACTACTGGAGCCTGGACTGATTTTAGTCAGCAATTCCTGTTGTTTATTGGTATTAGTAACACCAAGAATAGTTGTAAATCTATGTTGCTCGATACTGAAACTAGTTATCAGATTCGCTGATAAACCTAGCGATTACCTTATTTACATTAACTAAATCATCGCTAGTGGTAATTGGTAATAGCTCTTGCATATAGGGGCGATAGCGAAATAGCTGATAGCCCAAATTGCTCAAGAAATCGGCTACTTCTACATTTGGTTCATTATTAAACAAATTGTGATAGAAGATTTGCGGATGAAAAGCCTCGATCGATTGCTGACAACCTTTCAACACTTGCAACTCATGCCCCACTGCCGTCACTTTCAACATATCAAACCTAGTGACTTTAGCCTGCTGAATAAAAGTATCTAATTTAAAAGCCGTGACTAATTCAGTTTCGCCCTGCCAGTCATTGGCTTCCACTCCTACTCCCAGAATCTGGTGATACTCTGAAGGTGATTGCAAATACAAGGTTGTCTTGCCCAAGTTATCGCTGGCCGCCCCAGCAAACACCTGCACCCAATTGTATCCATTTAGCTTCACACTTTCTTTTAAGCAAGATACATGAAAACTACTGGGTTCGATCGCCATCACCCGACCAGTTGCACCGACCCGCTGCGCTGCACTAAAAGCAAACACCCCCGAATGGGCACCTACATCAATCACCGTCATCCCGGGCTGAATTTGCTGTCGCCACAATTCAATTTCGCCTTCAAACCAATCACCATCGGCTAACAAAGTGCGAGTGGTGAGGCTATTAAAACTGGGTTCGATCGCCAGCACACATTCCTGATCAAAAGCCGCATAGGTAAACTGTTTATCTTCACATTCTGTCCACAGCCAAGGCCGTCGATCGGCGCGTTGTCTGCCATAGTCTTTCGCCACCTTTAACCAATAATCACTTGATTGAATCCGATCTTGCTCCAGATAAGCCAAATATAAGGCATGAAGCGCCGTCGCCGCATCTGGGACAATTTCTTGCGCCCGGTGTAAATACAACAAGCCCTCTAGCTCCTGCATACCTAAAGAGTGAATCCCCAGCTTCAGGTTGCCCGTGTAAGCGTGGGGAGACAACTGCGCTAGCAAATGCATCAGGCGCAGGGCTTGGGGATTGGTAATGGCATGACTGCGGCACAAAGCCTCCGCTAAGAGATACAGAGCTTGGTAATAACCATTGTCAGTGCTCAAAATCTCGATCAAATATTCCGCATGAGCTTCTTTTTGGGGCATTGCGCCCAAAGCTTTGGAATGAGTGGGCAGATAAATAATGCCTTGAGGGACTTCTCGATCGGTATAAGCATCCTGAAAAGTATCGATCAAACAATCAAAAGCCAGCTCTTCGGCATTAGTCATATCGCCCATACTGGCGTAAAGTAATGCCAAATGCGCATGGCAAAGCGGATAATCACCTAACTCCACGCCGCTATGCAGAGCGTTGAAAGCCATTTCTACATACAGACCTCGGGTGAGGCTATGGTCACTATTTTCGGCTTCTACTAGGGCGGCCACCGCCAAATTATTCCATTCCCAGGCCGATTTGGGGTCTTGCCAATTGCATTGGTCAAGCTGGCGCTCCAATTTTTTAAAAGCCTGCCGATCGAGATTAGGAGCTTGTTGTTGAAGGTAATTGAAATAAACTTGGCGAGGATTAAAATCAGTCATGCGTTTAGTCTAAAGTCTGGGCTAAATCTGGAGCAATCAATGCACAGCAATCTGCCACTGGCTGACCAGCTTTTAAAGCCAGCACCAAGGCATCAAAGCTCGATCGATGAATTTCTATTTGATTTTTCGCCTGCACCAAAGCGGCATTTTCGGCACGTTTGAGACCACCGGCATTACAGCCAGCTAGAGTTAACATACCCCGCAGCTTTTGTCGATCGTCACCGCCACCCTGACTGTTATTGTAAACCAACTGTTCAGCAGCGACCCCCGCCATCCAGACCATACAGTATCGGTCTAATAGCTGACCCGAAATTTGGTCAGGCGGTGGTGCAAAAGCCACACCACCCTGCCCTACTTGTCCCTGCTGCCAAGCTTCCCAGGCACTGAGCGAATAGCTAGTGACGGGAATTTCCCAAATTTGGGCTAGCAAAAAGTGGCCAGCTTCGTGGTAAATAATGCGATTTACATATTCTGGATCCCGACGAGCGATGGTATCTATGACCAAACCGGCAACCCGACTTTGTAAGAAAAAATTATCTAGACTAGTGCCTACCAACAACCCAAAAATCAGCAAGCTCGGAATTAGCGGCGACACCTGAATCAACGGACCCACCAAACTGGAGATCATCAGCAAAAACACCACTAAAGCCAAGATATTGAGGGAAATTTGCTTAGTAGGATCGTTCATGTGGAATTTTCTAGGATTGGGGCTGGCTAGCTGTCTGAGATTTACGAGCGCGGTAAAAAGTTTCTAGGCTATCGCTGTCGCCCACATAACGCCAATGCCAAGGCTCATAAGAAACACCTTGAAGATTACCTTTCGGAAAAGACATTTCAAAACTATAACGGGCAGCATTGGCCTCTAACCATTTAAAAGCAGCAGTAGTATCAAATTCTGGCTTGAGATCCAGCGCAGAATTGTTGGCATCACCCAAGTCTACGGCATAGCCAGTGTGATGTTCACTGTATCGAGGTGGAGCGCTAACCTCGGCACGTTTGCCCGGTGCTTGTTTCCGTTGGGCTTTAATCTCAAAGAAAATTTTCTCTTGGTCGGCGATCGATCGAAAAGCTGAAATAGTACTAAATTTTACCCCTGCTGCTTTAGCTGCGGCCGTCATCGCTTGAAACTTGGGTAAGGCTGCTGATCGTAACTTGAGCCCGCCACCACTTATTTTCTGCAAAGATTGCTCTGGTGCTTCTTGGTAACTCAGATGACCTAACAAGGATTCCGCTGGCTTATCTACTGCCACCTTATCTACTATCACAGTGGCTACTTTGGGCACAACCGCAGATCCCTGAGTGGTTAAACTGCTAGGGCTACGAAACAGCAAAGTGCTAATGGCCAGCGCAACCGCTACCAAAGCCAATCCCAAAGCAAAATAGAGACCGCGAGTGAGGGTCTTGCGCTGTTGCCGTAAGTTAGTCAGGGTGGTGACGTCTGGAATAAAGCGATCTCTGCGGGCGATCGGGATATCCTCGATCGCCCGGGGTGATGACTCTTTATTACCAGAATTAATGTTTCGCAAAATTGTTACCTCCAGCGAGAAATGTGTAAAATTTCAACACAGTTCTATTGTCCAGACTATCACGATCCTGTTAAATATCTATGTATACTACTGCACTGCATGATTGGTACTAATGAGTATCTAACAGGTGATCAAGTACCCAATTACACAGTTTTTTGCACGTTATTTTGTCTGTTTCCATCAGTTATGATGTCCGAAACTGTTTGGCTCTGTGCCCACTGACTGTAATCCACCAATAATTGATGACTTAATCGCTGTTTGACAGTCATTAATACGCTCTTGAGCAAACTATTGCCAGCAGCTTCCAAAATTGGCTTAGGAGTGAACCAGAGAGCAGGCGGTAAATCTACCTGCACAGTCAGGTCGGCGCGACCATTTAGCTGTGCTTTCTTGCCCGTAGATTTGGGTACAAGCTTGCCCACTAGATCTAAATGAAAGCGTTGGTTAATATAGTCGATACCGCGGATTTCACAGTCGGTAGATTGAATATGTAGAGTGCCGTCTGATTCTGCCCACACCTGCATTTCTACGGTCGGCTGTAGTGTAAAGTGAAGAAAATTGATCGGGCGCATCTTCAGACAAAAGAGTTTGTCACTTAAGGACTCAATCTGGCTGGGGTCTACTAAGGCTTTGACTAGTCGCTGGGGCTGACGTAGATAGTGGCTGATGGGTACATCCTGCTCGGCCACGGTGAGATCAAGAGATTGGTGCGCAACGAATTTAACTTGCATGAGAGTAATCGCAACATTTGTCAATGATTCTATACCTATCTTAACGTAAATTTTGCCTGATCTCTTGGCCAGAGGTAGATAAATCAGCCAAACCACGTTTTATTAGTGAACATTTTATGTCTTCTGTAATTATTGCTCATCTTGGCCCTACTGGAACCTATGCCGAAATGGCAGCATTGGCCTATGGAAAGTTACTTAATACAGATTTTAAACTGATTCCTTACAACACCATCGCCCAGGCGATCGAAGCCGTCTCTAATAAAGCCGCTGATTTAGCGGTGGTGCCGGTGGAGAACTCGATCGAAGGCAGTGTGACCATGACGCTGGATGCCTTGTGGAGAGTTGATAGTTTACAAATTCAACGGGCTTTGGTACTGCCGATCGCACATCAACTAATCACCGTTGCCCAGAGTATAGACCAGATCCAGGCCGTCTATTCTCATCCCCAAGCCCTCAGCCAATGCCAAGAGTGGTTGGGCAAACATCTTCCTCAGGCTCAGCGAATTCCCTCTAATTCCACCACCGAAATTTTGTCTCAGCTCGCAGATCTCAGCACCACAGCCGGAATTTCTTCACCTAACGCTGCGGAACTTTATAATTTGCCAATTTTGGTAGCGGATATTGGCGATCGGCTAGAAAACCGCACCCGCTTTTGGGTGCTGGGTCATCAGCCAGCGATCACTGGTAGCCATACTTCTTTGGCGATGACGCTGTCTGCCAATGTACCCGGTGCTTTGTTGGCGGTGTTGGCTAAGTTTGCTGCGGCTCAAATCAATCTCAGCCGTATTGAATCGCGCCCCACCAAACGTTCTTTGGGTGAGTACTTGTTTTTTATGGATCTAGAAGCCGATGGCCATGATCCACAAGTGGCAAAGATTTTGGTAGAAGTCGCCGCTAGTGTGGAACAAGTAAAATTGTTTGGCAGCTATCACGTCACTTCGATCTAATCAAGCTACAATTACAATCTCAAAACGCCACTAAATCCCCTATACAGGTAAAACTGATGCCAGCCGCTACTGCTCCCTTATTGGGTCAAGATCTCTCTGCCCTTACCCATTGGATGGAATCTCAGGGGCAACCGGCTTATCGGGGTAAACAACTGCATCAGTGGATCTATCAAAAAGGGGCGAACTCTTTAGCTGATATCACGGTTTTTTCTAAGGAATGGCGATCGAGTGTAGCCGATGTTCAGATTGGTCGATCACAGATTCAACATCGATCGGTGGCTCCCGATGGCACCATTAAGTATTTGTTGACTTTGGCTGATGGTCAGGTGATTGAAGCCGTGGGGATCCCTAGTGATCAGCGTTTGACCGTCTGTGTTTCGACTCAGGTGGGCTGTGCGATGGCCTGTAGCTTTTGTGCTACTGGTAAAGGCGGCTTTTTTCGCAATCTGAAAGCCCATGAAATTATTGATCAGGTGTTAACAGTACAGTCTGATTTTGGGCAGCGGGTTAGTCATGTGGTGTTGATGGGCTTGGGTGAACCGATGGCAAATTTGGATGAGGTGTTGCCTGCGCTGCGCTGTTTGAATACTGATGTGGGCATTGGTCAGCGATCGATGACTCTTTCTACTGTAGGGATCCCCGGTAAAATTGAAGAACTGGCAAACCATCATTTACAAATTACTTTGGCGGTGAGTTTGCACGCACCGAACCAATGGTTGCGAGAGCAGCTAATTCCTACGGCAGTCAATTACTCGATCGAAGGGTTGCTAGATGACTGTCGGGAATACGTGCGGGTGACTGGTCGCCGCTTGAGCTTCGAGTATATTCTGTTGGCAGGTGTAAATGACAAGGCCGAGATGGCGATGGAGTTAGCCAGTCGGCTGCGGGGCTTTCAGTCTCATGTAAATTTGATTCCTTACAATGCGATCGATGAGGCCGATTACCAACGCCCCAATCGGCAACAGGTGCAAAAGTTTGCACAGGTGCTGGAGCAACAAAGAATTGCAGTGAGTGTGCGTTATTCCAAGGGTTTAGGTGCTGATGCGGCCTGTGGTCAACTACGGACGGCGAAGCGCACAGTTAAAGATGATTTGCTAGTACAAAATTGATTGTTAAAAACTTTCTTAATTCTCGGTTGCCCCTAGTGTACGCAAATCAGCAGAATATCCCGGTTATTGTCAGCTTCTATTCTTAATCCTTATGTGCCTATAAACATTGTTTATCAGAAGTAGTCTTTTGTCATTTATAGTAACTTGTGAGCCAAATCACTGAGAAATCTCAAGTTACGCCAAAATCTGGAGACAAAAAGCGGGGGGAGTTAGCTAGAATCATAAGAATAGCTCACGAACCTAACACAAATGGAATCGAACGGAACGCGGGTAACTGCATTTTCTTCTCAATCTGAAAATCGATATCGGCAAATTTTGCTTGGCCTCGGGCTGACTATCATGGCAATCTTGAGCTGGCAATCGCCAAGTTGGGCTGTGGTAGATGCCGTCAAGATGGCTCAAGAGTTAAAAGTGAGCATTGATACCATTTGGGTTTTGATCGCTGGAATCTTAGTGTTTTTTATGAACTGCGGCTTTGCCATGCTAGAAGCTGGTATGTGTCGCCAAAAAAACACCGTTAACATTCTGACCAAAAACCTCAGCACCTTTGTCCTGATCAGCATTTCTTTTTGGATTATTGGCTTTGGCCTGATGTTTGGCAATGGTAATGACTGGATTGGAGCCAATGGCTTTTTCCTGATTGGAACTGATAACAGTCCGGCTACCAACAAAGAATATCAAGGAGTGTTTGCTGCTTTAGGTTGGGCAGGGGTACCCTTAGCCGCTAAGTTCTTTTTTCAACTCGGCTTTGCTAGCATCTCAGCCACGATCGTTTCTGGAGCAGTGGCTGAACGCATTAAACTAGTCAGCTTTTTTATCTTTGTATTACTGTTTGGTAGTACCGCCTATCCCATTATTGGGCATTGGGTATGGGGTGGTGGATGGTTGGCCGATCGAGGTTTTTTTGATTTTGCTGGTTCTAGTGTGGTGCATGTTGTAGGAGGCTGTGCAGCATTTACTGGTGCTTGGTTACTCAAACCCCGCAGTGGTAAATATGGTAAGACCGGTTTACCAATGGCTATTCCTGGTCACAGCATGACCTTGGCTACCTTAGGCTGCTTTATTTTGTGGTTGGGCTGGTTTGGCTTTAATCCAGGCTCTACTCTGGCTGTCTCACCAACGGTGGCACATATTCTGGTTGTCACCAACATTGCCGCTGCCTGTGGCGGTTTGGCGGCGACGATGACTACCTGGGTTGGTTCTGGCAAACCTGACTTAATTATGCTGATCTCGGGTATCTTAGCCGGGTTAGTAGCAATTACTGCCTCTTGTGCTTTTGTAAATTTAACCAGTGCTGCAATAATTGGAGTAGTGGCAGGAGTATTGGTGGTGTTTGCGATCGATTTCATTGAGCGCAGCGGCATTGATGATCCGGTTGGAGCCGTTGCAGTGCATTTGGTTGCCGGGGTCTGGGGCACTTTGGCCGTAGGCTTATTCAGTCAGGGTAATTTGTTTGGCGCGTCTCCAGCACCCAAAAATGGACTTTTTTGGGGCGGTGGTTTTGAGCAGCTTGGTATTCAGGCCATCGGTCTAGTATCAATTGTTATTACCGCACTATTGGTATCTGCTGGTTTTTGGTATATTTTGAAATCCACATTAGGTTTGAGAGTGTCACGTAAATCGGAGGCGGTGGGTTTAGATACCAACGAACACAGTATGGAAGCTTACCCCGATTTTTTTAAAAAAGAATTATAAAACTTTTAGTCAGTCGCCATGAACTCAGCTACTTTAACTAACGACCACGATGACCTCGGCCAACTTCTATCCGAAGCGGGCGACCCAGCTACTACTGAGCAACGGTTGCGAGATCTATTGTCTTTAAATCATCCAGAAGTAACTGTGGCGGTGGCTCAAAACACCGTATTAGCTCCAGAAGAGTTGGCGGAGCTAAGTCAGCATCCTAATTTGCAGGTGAGACTAGCGGTAGCTGGTAATCCCAATAGCCATGGCACAATCTTAGAACAATTGGCTGAGGATTCCACTGAAGAAGTGCGCGCCAGAGTAGCATCTAGTGAAAATGCCAGTCCTTCGACTCTGTTGCGCTTAGCCGAAGACCCGGCAGAACAAGTCCGCCAAAAAGTCACTGAAAATGAACAGAGTTCGATCGAAGTCTTAAAACGCCTTGCTCAAGATGAAGATCCGGCAATTTTAGTGGGTCTCGCCAATCATCCCCAAGCCACTAGTGATTTGTTGGCTGGTTTATCAGAAAGCAAGTCACTGGTGGTCAAAACCGCTGTGGCCAAAAATGTGCGCACTCCTGTAGCGGGACTGTTATTAATTGCCAAAGAAATCGATCGGGGCACAGCAGCCGAAACTTTTGAATTGCGTTCCACCCTAGCTAATAATCCAAATTCGCCGAATCTAATTTTATTGAAATGCCCCAATCGTAATGACACGCTTGAACAGCAAGAAAAAATTGCTATCCAGCTCAGTCGTCATCTCAATAGCCCAGATGAATTATTAGATGGATTAGCTGGTTACAACTCTTTGACAATTCAAGAAAATATAGTCAACCACCCATCTCTGCATCATGCAACTTTAGTAAAACTAGCTAGCAGCGAATACTGGTCAATTCAACAGCAAGCTTTACAGCGAATCAACTCTACTCCTGCCACGATTGATCGGCAAACTTACATTGGCGAAGCAGAAGAAAGTGTTGATGCTGAGATTGGCTCCCGCTTAGTCGCAGATCCGCTAACCAGTGAAGCCCTAGAAATTGATTTGATATCTTCGATCGGCGAAATTTATCAAACTCCATCATCTTCGATTCTAACGGCCAATACCGGTTTGGAAGGCCGTACTGGTTTGAGTGAACTCTATGAACGCACTGGTGCACAGTTGAGTACCATTCATCCCTTGGCAGTTTTGTTCACACTGCTTACTTTGCTGTGTGTGGCACTTGGTTTGAATGTTTGGATTAACTCCAATGCTAAGCCAGGGGCTTCGGGCAATGCTTTAGCGCCCAATGGCCTACCAACACCTTTACCCGTAACATCGCCTTCTGCTAGCGTCATCGTACCAAAGCCGTCTCCCAAAAATGAATTCGACGTTTATCATAGTGCAATCAATTTTGCCAATAGTGCTACCTTGGCCAGTCAAAGCGCTGCTACCAAAGAAGACTGGGATAAAGTTGTGGCGCAGTGGAATAATTCGATCGACCTGCTCAAAACTATCTCGGTTAGCGATCCGCTGTATCCCAAGGCTCAAGAAAAACTCAAACAGTATCAGACCATTTTGGATGTGGCTAAGTATAAAGCTCGGGGAAGCTAGCTATCTAACCACGTTTAGGATCGCTGGAATGCTTTGAATAGCCGGTAGTTGCTCGATCGCCTTCAAAGCCTGTTGGAAGTTGGATTCAGTAACTTCGCCCGTAATCACCACAATCTCGGCACCGTTTTTGCTGACAGAGGTTTGGACGATCGATTCGATGCTCACATGGTGGTTGCCAAAGGCTGTGCCAATGTAGCCGATCGTACCCGGTAAATCTTCGGTTTGGAAGCGCACATAGAAGCGCCCTACCAAGTTTTCTAACAGAGACATAGTGGCATATTTTTGATGAGGGCAATTCATCAGCGGATTCATGGCATCTCCGCCGCTCTGGCTGAGCATGGCACCAATTACCACCACAATATCAGAAACTACCGAAGAAGCCGTTGCTCCTGCTCCGGCACCGGGGCCAAACAGCATCACCTGACCCAGCGGATCGCCTTCTACTAAAATGGCGTTAAAAACACCGTTGACACTGGCCAAGGGGTGCGATTTCAGTAATAGAGTGGGATGGACTCTTACAGCCACTGAGGCATCGGGACTGCGTTCTGCGATCGCCAATAATTTAATTACATAACCCAGCTTAGTAGCATAGGCAATATCAGTTGCTCCTACCTTGCGAATACCTGCACAATGGACTTCTTCGCGCTTAATGCGATCTCCAAAGGCCAAGGAAGCCAAAATCGCAATTTTATCACCGGCATCTAAGCCATCTACATCGGCGGTGGGGTCGGCCTCGGCGTAGCCTAAAGCCTGGGCATCTGCCAAAATATCGGCAAACTCTCCGCCTTCTTCGGTCATGCGGGTGAGAATGTAATTGGTGGTGCCGTTGATAATGCCGGTCACGCGATGGATGCGGTTGACACTTAAAGATTGTTTGAGGGGTTGAATTACTGGGATGCCACCGCCGACGGCGGCTTCTAGCATTACATAGACCCCGGCTTGGTTGGCGGCAGTATAAATTTCGTCACCAAAGCGAGAAATTAGGGCTTTGTTGGCAGTGACGATGTGTTTGCCGTGAAAAATTGCTTTCAAGATTAAACTGCGTGCTGGTTCGATGCCGCCCATTACTTCTACAATAATGTCGATGGTGGGGTCAGAGACGATCGATTCTAGGTCGCTGGTTAATATCCCTGGTGCTAGTTGCACGTCCCGAGTTTTATCGATCGACTGTACGCCGACTTTGGCGATTTCGACTTTGCCTAGCAGATGATGGCGACCGATCGGATCTAGCAAAATTTGGGCGGTGCCGGTGCCCACAGTCCCAAGTCCTAAAATGCCGATTTTCACCATAAGATGCTCCTTGTTTCCCAGACGCTGCTTAAACTGCCCAACTATTCTATAGCAGGTCGATCGTCAGAGGGCTTAATTGGAGCTATTCAAATTCTGGCAGTTCTACCATTTCGCCGTGACCCCAGAAAGCTTCTAGATTATAGAATTCGCGGCCATCGGGAGACATGATATGAACGATTACATCACCATAATCGACCAAAATCCAGTCGCCATGAGACGCGCCTTCGGTGCTCATGGGTGAAATGTCATAGGTTTTTTCGATTTCGTCTTGGACTGATTCGGAGATTGCCCGCAGTTGAGCACGAGAGAAGCCGGTCACAATCAATAGATAGTCGGCGATAAAAGAAACTTCCGAGACTTTGATTAGTACCATGTCTCCGGCTTTGCGATCGTCGGCAGCTTTAGCAGCGAGGATAGCGACTTGTTCGCTAGTGAAAGAAATTTTGGAGCTAGTTGGAGCGGTAATTGTTTGCATAGGGTCGTTATAAAAAAATTTAGGAAAGTGAGAATAGGAAAGATTTTAATTACTGGCTTTTGAATTACTGACGTTTTCAGGTGCAGCATTGAGAGACTCACTCATAGCCCAATTGCGCGTCCGAATCGTGCGGGGATGAATCTGTTTACGAGCAGTAATTAGGTGTTGCAGGCCATAGTCGCAGGTATGCCAAACGGCGGTAATGAGGTTTTGGTGGCTGTGCTGGCGCAAGTCTTGGAGTATTTGGTCTTCGCCACGCCCGGGTTCTAAACTATCAGCTAAGAATACAACACAGCTTAACGCAGACATCCCCGGTCTTCCTAAAGTATGGTCAGCGATCGCGCTCAGGACTTCAGCATCTGTCACTTGGAAATCGTCCCGAGCCACGATCGCTCCTACGTCTGCATGAAGTAGGTGGGGGTTAACTAAATCTACCAGATCTAATTCTAACCCTTCAGCCTCAGCCATTTCTAAGAGTCGTTGCGGTTTGAAGTATTTAGCTAAGTCGTGCATTAAGCCTGCCAAAGCTGCTTTCTCCACATCCAAACCATGGATCTGTGCCAATTCCACAGACATCGCTTCTACGCCCAAAATATGCTGCACTCGATGCTCCGAGACATTTTCTCGTAACCAAGCAATGGTTTTTTCCCGCAGGTTGGTTTCAGGTTTCGTAACTGTTTCTGCAACCATGGCAAAGTCGCTCATGTAAATTATGCTGAGATATTTAGACTCCTATCTTAACCGAATCAACCAGAAAAAATTAAGAAATAGACTCAGTAGCGATTTGTGGTGGACAATTGTAAGGATATCGGCAACACCTTAGCAACATTGCGGTTTTCACATGCTCGTGCTCAGAACGATTCTCCTCCGAAGACGCTATGCGAACGGTCTTCAAAAAATCTCACAAATAGCTTGGCAGTATAAATCCCTGCCCCTCGCCCTTACCCTATCTGTCACCTGCGCTTGGCCTGGAATGGCTGTCACCAATAAGCCTAAGCCAATTACCGAGAAATCTCTAATGTGGGAAGTTACCGGAAATGGACTAAATCAGCCTTCCTATCTATTTGGCACCATTCACATCAACTGCAAAAATCGCCTGAAGTTTTCGCCTAAAAGGCAAGAGAGTTTTGCC
>JANOXZ010000789.1:0-2128 GCA_031418695.1 Synechococcales cyanobacterium VAR_35_metabat_10 | reverse complement strand
TATTGCACCGTTGCTGTTTGGTAGTCAGTAGGTTGGGTAGTAGATTGTAGGTTGGGTAGAGCGACAGCGAAACCCAACTAACATACCGGCATCCTAGACATGTTGGGTTTCGTGCCTCTACCCAACCTTGTATAGTCAGAGAAGTAGTAGACCGTCCCAACCTAGGTCAGAAAAGACCGCATCGTAGCATGGGTCACTACAACAATCTCCATGACAGAACTCGAACAGTCGCCAGGATCGAAGCGATCGCTCTAAAAGTGTAAAGCCAGGAATCCGTATCGGGCAAGGATGAGTGAAATCGAGGAGATGAAATTAACATAAACACTGAAAAATAATGAATGGACAAAACCAATGGAAAATAAATCTCAATGGATAGGGATAGATGTCAGTAAAGCAACACTAGATGTTTATTTCAGACCAATGGGCAAAGCGATAAAAGTAACAAACAAGGAGGAATGTATAGCTGATTTAGTTAAGCAACTAAAAGCAACTGAGATAAATCTGATTGTATTAGAAGCAACAGGAGGACTAGAAACAGAAGCCATCATCCAATTACAAGCAGCCCAGTTACCAGTAGCAATGATTAATCCCCGACAGGGAAGAGATTTTGCCAAAGCGACAGGTCGGCTGGCAAAAACTGATGCAATTGATGCTCAAATATTGGCACATTTTGGTGAAGCAATGAAACCATCATTGCTAGCAATTGAATCAGATTCAGCCCGTCAACTTAGTGAATTAGTGAGTCGAAGACGGCAATTAGTCGAAATGCGAACTGCCGAGAAGAACCGGAGCAGCCGCGCTCGTGGCAAGGCTTTAAGTAATATCAAAGCTCATCTTGAATATCTTGAACGTACCATCGAAGAGCTTAACCAAGAAATTGAACAATTGCATCAAAGTAATCAATCATGGGTCGATAAAATCAACTTGGTCAAAACTGTACCTGGTATCGGTCAAGTTATTTCAAGTACTTTAGTTGCCGACTTACCAGAACTTGGTCAATTAACAGCTAAACAGATATCTCGATTGGTTGGTGTTGCTCCAATTAATCATGATAGCGGTCAGCATCAAGGTAAACGACGAATTTCTGGTGGTCGTGCTCATGTTCGTGCCGTGCTTTATATGGGTGCTGTTGTTGCCATGCGTCATAATCCTATTATCAAGGATTTCTATGAGCGATTAGTCGAACGTGGTAAATCTAAAAAACTCGCTTTAACTGCTTGCGTGCGGAAAATGTTAGTTATTTTAAATGCTATGGTTCGAGCTAATCAACCTTGGCAGGTTCCCGATTTATCAACCTCTATCACCACATAATTTCTTCCTTATTTATTAGCGATCGATCTCCATCTGAATAAGCTAAAGCTGGTCATAATTTTATCCTCTTGTTTGACTGGCTAATTTTCCAGTGACACTGCTCTGACTATCTCTTTTCCCCATTGCCTAATTTTTCGATCGCTTACCCCTTGACTTTTAATACAGTCGCTACTACTAAATAATTGAAGCGGTAATTGAAAAAATTCAGGCAGGAACCCTCGATCGATTCCAATACAACCCGAAAACAGCTAGCCTAGTCGAGTGACTTTGATGCTCGATCTAAATCTTTGCCAGCCATAGCCCAAAAACACCATGCCTGAAGGCCCAGAAATTAAGTTAGCAGCCGATAAGATTGCTAAAGATATCGTCGAGCGATCCATCACCGAAGTCTCCTTTGCTTTCGACCATCTGAAACCCTTTGAAGCCGAACTCACCGCCGCCCGGATTGTCTCCGTCACACCCAAAGGCAAAGCCTTGTTAACCCGCTTCAGCAACCAGCTCACCATTTACAGTCACAATCAGCTCTACGGCGTTTGGTACAGTCGGAGCGCCTACGATTATCCAGTCACCAATCGACAGCTTCGGTTAGCCATTCATACAGAGAAGCGATCGGCACTCCTCTACAGTGCCTCAGACATTGACGTATTAGACGACGACCAAATCGCCGTCCATCCTTTCCTACAAAAACTCGGCCCCGATGTTTTAGAAGCCACTACCACAGTTGAAATTGTACTCGACAGGCTCCAAAGCAAAACCTTTCATCGCAAAGGATTTCCCGCACTGCTGCTAAATCAGCATTTCTTGGGCGGTCTGGGTA
>JANOXZ010000788.1:0-1939 GCA_031418695.1 Synechococcales cyanobacterium VAR_35_metabat_10 | reverse complement strand
CCGGTATTAACCTCAAGGCTACGCCTTTTGGGGAAGCCGATCGACTAGTGACCATTTTGACCCCCCAACATGGCTTGCTAAGGGTAGTGGCTCCGGGTGCCCGCAAGCCCAGATCTAGCCTCGGTGGTCGCAGCGGCATCTTTGTGGTGAACCAGCTTTTGCTGGCGCGGGGCAAATCGATGGATCGGATTACCCAAGCCGAAACCCTGCATACCTATCGCACCCTGGCTTTAGATCTGTCCAAGCTGGCGATTAGTCAATATTGGGCAGAAATTGTTTTGGCACAGGCCATGAGTGACCATCCCCAGTCTGATCTCTATGAAGTCTTGAATGTCCACCTTCGCCGCTTAGATGCTCTGACCGATGGTGATGCCTTGGGTCATCTGTGCCAGGGCGTTTTTCATCTCTTAGCTCTGGGGGGCATTGCACCCCAGGTACACAACTGTTGGGCAACCAGTGAGCCGATCGTCCCTAATTTGGGCGACCCCCACTGGCGGATTGGTTTTAATATCGATCGAGGTGGCACAGTCCGCATTGGTCAGGCTGTCGAAAGTATCGGCGGGTTATATTATTTAAATGCGATCGAAACTCATTTGTTTCAGCAGTTGTCAGCAGGCGAACTAGATCCCAACGGGGTTGAACCGGCTGATTTGGCGGCGGCCTGGCTGCGCATTGAAGGAATTTTGCGGCGCTATATCAAACACCATTTGGGCTGCAATATTCGATCGGCTGCTCTGTTATTTGTTGGTAACTAAAGCCAAAAGCAAGTAGGCAACTGATCTCGGTGCGAAAGCTGTACATCCCACCCGCTCTTTGGGAAGATGTTAGCTAATAACATCAATAATTTTTATTTATTTGGCGATCTACTGCCATCTACTGGTTAAATGCGATTATCTGAAGAATTAGAACCCCAAGTACCAGCGGAACTCACCGTATTACCTACAGTGAAAGAAAACTCGATTCCTACTGCTGTCGATCCCCCGCCAGAAGAAGCGCGGGGTATTTCTGCTGTTTTAAAAAATAAGAATTTTTTAGCGCTCTGGGGTGGCCAGGTTTTTTCGCAGTTGGCCGACAAAGTTTATTTGGTGCTGATGATTGCGATCATCGAAACCCAGTTTCAGGCCAAAGGCCAAACTATCAGCGGCTGGGTATCGGCGATTATGATGGCCAATACTATTCCAGCCATTTTGTTTGGATCTTTTGCTGGGGTATATGTCGATCGCTGGCGTAAAAAGCAGGTTTTGGTAGTCACTAATGTGTTGCGTGGTTTATTGGTATTAGCCTTGCCCACGCTGCTCTGGATTGCCCATGGTCGGATTATTGCGCAGTTACCGCTGGGTTTTGAGCTGCTAATTTTGATTACTTTCACGGTTGGAACCCTTGGTCAATTTTTTTCTCCAGCAGAGCAGGCGGTAATTTCTAATATTGTCGAAAAACCAGATTTGCTTTCGGCTAACTCTTTGTATACCACTACTACTATGGGTGCTTTGGTAGTTGGGTTTGCCGTGGGCGAACCGCTGTTGGGCTTGGCCGACCAGGTGGGTGCTGGGTTTGGTTTGGGTCTGAATGTGGGTAAAGAGTTATTGGTGGGTCTGAGCTATACCATTGCTGGACTGCTGTTGCTGTTACTAAAAACCAATGAACAAAAGCGAGATGCCAACATCGAAGAACCTCATGTTTTAGATGATTTAAAAGAGGGGATTCGCTATTTGCAAGACAATCGATCGATTCGAGTGGCCTTAATTCAACTGGTCACTTTGTATGCGGTGTTTGCTTCTATTACAATTTTGGCGATCCGGTTAGCCGAGATTTTGCCAGAAATTAAAGCCTCGCAGTTCGGCTTTTTGCTAGCCACCGGTGGCATTGGGATGGTCTTGGGCGCAGTGGTCTTGAGCTTTGCCCGCAAGTGGTTTACCCCAGCTAAATTGGCCTTTTTTGG
>JANOXZ010000787.1:0-4865 GCA_031418695.1 Synechococcales cyanobacterium VAR_35_metabat_10 | reverse complement strand
TGGATTAATTGACGATTTCGGGACATTTTGTTTGGTTGTTATTTTCGTCTGATTAAAGGGGGGATCTGTGTACACTACCCATATTTAAGTTTGAAACGTAAAATTACTAAATTTAGAACTAATGTAATTGCATTTGCGATGATCACTGGTGTGCTTTTAACTAGTAAGCCATAAACGAGCCACATCCCTACCCCTAAAGTAAATGACAGCAGGGTTGGCAGGGCAAGATCTTTGGTGGACTTGGATTTCCAGACTTTTAAAACTTGAGGTAAAAAAGCTGCTGTGGTAAGCGTTGCTGCTATGTACCCTACAAAATTAACTAATTCCATGTAAATCACTCTTTCCACAGTTGCATCATAGCCTAGATTCTACACGGATTGCTGAGAGATTGTGTATGATTTGGGGGCGATCAATAGATTTCAGCAATTTTTTTGGCATTGAGTATAATTTGATGAATGTTGCTCTATAAAGTTGTTCAAATGGAAGTTTATCACTTTGTTACCCATTGGTCTTTTGAGGCTCCGATTGATCGGGTTTGGGCGGAAATTATCGACGGTACAACTTGGCCGGAGTGGCTGCAAGATTTTCAGAAAGTAACACCTCGTCAGCCTAATGCTCAAGCGGAAATTGGTGCAATTGTAGACATTGAATATCGCGGTGATCTGCCTTATACTTTTCGCTTTAGCACTGAAATCATTGAGCTGCATCCCCCCTGTTTACTTACGATCAAGGCATTTGGAGATCTAACTGGCCAGGGAAAATGGCAGCTCGAAGCTCAAGAAAACAATACGATCGTTACCTATTACTGGGATGTGAGTGCTAGCAGCCCCATCTTTGATTTGTTCATGAAGCTTCCTTTTGCCCGTCGTCTCAGTGAACAAAACCAATGATAAGACGATGGAACGCGCATTTCATGCTTTAAAAACTAGACTATAAAAATATCTGAATTAATAGTTGCATATTTTAGGAATTCTACATGTCTATAAGGATTTGTCAGCTTACAACCAATGACATTGGTTTGATGCAATCGTTGCTAACGACCTTTAGTGAAGCTTTTGATAAAATAGATACTTATGGTGGCAATCAGCCTAGTGAAGAATACCTTCGCCAATTGTTGGGTGGTGATTCCTTTGTTGCTGTTGCTGCGATTGAAAACAAGACAGTCGTTGGAGGCATTGCAGCCTACGAACTGAAAAAATTTGAGCAACAACGAAGTGAGATTTATATTTACGATCTGGCGGTCGCTGAAACCCATAGAAGGAGAGGTATTGCCACAGCCTTAATCAATGAACTCAAAAAGATTGCGGTAGTACGAGGAGCCTATGTTATTTATGTTCAAGCAGACATTGGTGATGAACCAGCTATTGCACTTTATACAAAACTGGGGATTTGCGAAGATGTTCTGCACTTTGACATAGCAGTTTCGGATAGTAATTCATAGTTCAGTTTTGGCTATGCTTTGTGGGTCGCTTGTTTTTGACGAGATTTTTGGAATTGCGAATCTACAAACTTGATCCAAAGCCATCCTAGATAACAACCAAAAAGATATATTGGGAAGTTATACCAATCAAAAGTAGTTCCGAGTATTAATCTTCCTGGTAAAGTGGCACGGATAGCTTGTAACCATGGCGGTTGGTAAAGTTTAAGGAATTCGATGCCACAAGTGCCTAGAAATACCCAGATAGTGATCGGCCTACGGTTAGCTCTGGGATAGAGAAATGCTCCTACTAGAACCCACAGTATTGCGTAGAAAACACAGCCAGCTATATGGTGTAAGGATTCAACGAAAACATGGCTGAATCGAACAATATATCCTAACAATATTACGGCTAAAATATTGATGATTAGCAGTAGTCTCATTGAATAAGATTTGAATTGATAATTTTTCATATTTCAATTGTCCAATCCTCGACTGTTAATCCTGGCACCTTTTCAAAATCTTTAAGATTTCTCGATAGAAGGATTCCCTGATGTGCGCGAGTGATCGCTGCAATCCTCAGATCTTGGGTGCCGACGCGAATTCGCTGTTGCTTAAAGTCTTGATAGATCGCCTGAGCCTCAATCGTAAACTGTAGTATTTTAAAGCTAGATAGCATTGTTACTGTTTCAGAAAGCCATCGATAGGAATCGAATAACGGTAGACCCATTTTTGCATCAGAAATCTGGGCAAGTCTCCCTCGCAACTGTTCTTGCACATTTATGGCCGTAGTTGTCAAAACCACAGAGTTATCCTGTAGGCGCTTTAACAGTGCTGGATGGTTTCGTCCGTATAAGCTGAGATGGTCTGTATCGAGAATATACAAGCTCATTCGTGATCATCTACCTCATTAGCTTGTCTGCGAATTTCTGCCAGTCTTTCCATCCAATTATCAAAGGTTGGGTCGTTTTGCAGGATGCCAGCATGGATGTATGGGTTGGAGGAGAGATGTGCATCTATTTCTACAGTTACGATTTTCCCTTTGGCTAACTGTGTACGCAGTGCAGCTTCCGCCTTGGAGACTGCCTCTGATTCTGTGCTGCCATCTGCCTCGATATTAGGCATTCCGATTACGGAGGCTACGAAGTGCTGTTCGGACTGGTCTTCAACAAAAATTTGATATTGCATGGTTACGCTATGTTTCTCTATTTGAGTTACTGCTTATATTTTCTTTTTTGGGCAAATTCAATATGCAATAGAGTGCATTTATTGCATGTTGGGTTTACTTTTTAACCCAAACCAGTTTCCAAATCAGCCTTAGCCTGTTGTAAAGCCGCTGCTACTTGACTGGGATCTTTGCCCCCAGCTTGAGCCAAGTTGGGACGACCACCTCCACCGCCACCACAGATCTTGGCGATCGAACCAATAAATTTACCCGCCTGTAGACCTTTATCGTTGACCTCTTTACTAAAAGCCGCCACCAAATTCACCTTATCGGGTGCAGGCACCGAAGCCAACACCACCGCTCCCGCTCCTAGCTTTTGCAGCAAACGTTCAGCCGCAGTTTGCAAAGCCGTACCATCTACATTACCAAGCTCAGCTACAACTATGGAATAATTACCGATTTTTTCGGCAGTAGTTAATAGTTGCTCCGATTTGATGATGGCCAAGTCACCTTGAGCTTGAGTGAGCTGTTTAATATTGGCTTTGAGTTCTTCTTGTAGAGCCGTAACTCGATCGACAATTTCATCGGGCTTGGCCTTAAACCGATCGCCCAACTCCTTCACCACCGTTTCTCGCACGTTCAGATAATCCAAAATAGCGGCACCAGCCACCGCCTCTATGCGACGGATACCAGCAGCCACCCCAGCTTCTGAGATGATTTTGAAAGCACCGATTTCGGCGGTGTTATCTACATGGATGCCACCGCAGAGTTCCATAGAAACTCCACCGAAATCTACCACCCGCACTTCGGCACCATATTTTTCACCGAACATCGCTACGGCACCTTTGGCTTTAGCAGCATCGATCGGCATCACCGTTACTTCTGCCCCATGAGCGGCGGATACCCAGGTATTTACCAAGTCTTCAACGGCTTGGACTTCTTTACTGGTTAAGGGTCGGGGACAGTTGAAATCGAAGCGCAGTCGATCAAAATCCACCAAAGAGCCTGCTTGGGAGATCTCTGGGTCTACTACTTGTTTGAGGGCGGCTTGAAGTAAATGCGTGGCGCTGTGGTTGGCTTGGGCGCGACGGCGATAGTTACTGTCTACTTGGGCACTTACTTGGTCGCCTTGGCGGAGGCTGCCGCGAATTATGGTGCCGAAGTGGACAAAGAAATCGGATTCTTTGTGCACATCATCGATTTGGACTAACAGGTCTTCGCCCGCGAGGAATCCTCGATCGCCTACCTGACCACCAGATTCAGCGTAGAAAGGCGTAGCATCTAATAAAATCTGGACTTTGCTGCCAGCTTCAGCATCTTCGCTGATGGCACCGTTAACTACAATCCCCACGACATTAGCAGTGTGTTGAATTTGATGGTATCCGAGGAAACTTGTGGGTTTGAGGCTTTTAGCAAGTTCAGCGATCGCTCCTCTAACAGTCAAATCAATCTCTTGTACAGCGCCGCGCCCTGTATCGATTTGTTCCTGCATAGCAACTTTGTAACCAGTCTCATCCACCGTCAAACCTTGCTCTTCGGCAATCTCTTGGGTTAACTCTAACGGGAATCCGAAAGTGTCATAGAGTTTGAATGCATCAGCACCAGGAATCACAGTTTGTTGTTGTGATTTGACTGTAGTGATTACTTCAGCTAATAGTTTTTCACCGCGCTCTAGGGTCTTGAGGAACTGGGCTTCTTCCCGTTGTAGCTCCGATTTGATTTTGGTAGCGCGTTCTCGTACATCGGGGTAAGCTGTTTCGGACATGGCGATCGCTGTCTCTGCTACAGCGTCAATGAAAGCACCATTAATTCCCAACAATCTGCCGTGACGTACCACTCGCCGCACTAAGCGCCGCAGAATATAACCGCGTCCAGTATTAGAGGCTCTAATGCCATCACTAATCATGTGGACTACTGCGCGGACGTGATCGCCAATAACTTTTAGTGATACTTTTCGTTCGGTATTAGCAGCCGCATAATCTACCCCAGATGCTGTAGCAGCGGTTTGAATGATCGGGAAAATTAAATCTGTTTCATAGTTATTTGGCACCTGCTGCAAAATCTGCGCCATGCGCTCTAGACCCATGCCGGTATCGATGTTTTTGTTTTTGAGAGGAGTGAGTTGACCATCTACATCCCGGTTGTACTGCATAAACACCAAGTTATAGAACTCAATGAAGCGAGTATCATCTTCTAGGTCAATATGGTCGTCGCCTAGTTCGGGGTGGAAGTCATAGTAAATTTCGGAGCAGGGGCCGCAGGGACCGGTGGGGCCAGAGACCC
>JANOXZ010000786.1:0-5421 GCA_031418695.1 Synechococcales cyanobacterium VAR_35_metabat_10 | reverse complement strand
GCTTCTCTTAATCGCATCTCCGTAGCCAGTTGTTTAAGTAACCGTATCGCTAAAATAGATCCGCAAATGCTTATAAGTACACCGCCCCAGATAACGTAAGTATTCAGATTCTGCTGTTCTTGTAGCGATTGTGTGCGAATTCTTAAGAGGCGATTCTCTTCTGCTTCAATTTCAGCAATGATTTTCCTAAACAAATCCATCGATTGCTTGCCTTGCTGGAGATGTTCATTGATAGAAGCTGAATCACCCAAATTATTTGCTTCTACTTGCTGAATAGTTCCTTGTAATAAGTCCATTCGGTCCTGGGCAATCTCGGTTAGCATCTTTACTCTTTGCACCTGAGATGGATTGTTTTGAATAAGCTTTTGCAAGCTAGCTAAAGCCGGTTTCACAGTGGTTATGGCTAGTTCATAAGGTTCTAGAAAGATACGCTGCTTGCCAATATAGTAACCCCGCACACCAGTTTCGGCATTCAGTAAGCTGATTAGAGTGCCCTGGCTTTTTGCTATAACCTGACTAGTGTCATTAACATATTTCTGTGCTTCAATAATGCGTTGGCCAAGCAAACCGTAGGCTGTTACTGTTCCAATTAAGCAAACTAGAGGAATGGCAACGGAGATCGAACCTCGGCTTTCAATCGAGAGTCTTTTCCAAGCAGATTTTATCTTTTGCCAGCCAATGTTCATCAAATTCACTACAAAACCATTTTAACAAAATTTAGAGTAGACTACTAACTATCTGGCGTTCCTCCAAAGGTTTTTAATATGAGCAATATCCGGGTGGCATTGGTTGAAGATCATGACGTGGTGCGCATCGGTTTACGCACTGTTTTACAGAGTCAGGATGGAATTGAGGTGGTGGGGGAAGCTAGTAATGGTCAACAGGGGTTGAAGTTACTACAAACCACTAAACTAGATGTGGCATTGATAGATATTGGTTTACCAATTATGGATGGGATTGAGCTAACTCAACAGTTTCGGCAATTCCAAAAGGAGCAGCCGACTATGATGGCTAAGGTACTGATCTTGACTATGCAGGGTAACGAAGAAGCTGTTCTAGCATCTTTTGCTGCCGGAGCTGACTCTTATTGTATGAAAGATGTTGCCATAGATCAATTAGTCGAAGCCATTCGGACGACTCATGGCGGCAATGCCTGGATCGATCCGAACATTGCTAGCATCGTCTTGCAACAGATGCGGCAGAGCATTACGTTACCCGCCCCCAAGAACACAATCGAAATCCGATCGGTAGAGTCGGAATATGAACAGGTACTCGCTTCAGATCCGGTGACGGAGCGAGAGCGGGAGGTGCTAGAGCTGATGGTCGCCGGCTGCACTAATGTCGTGATTGCAGAGCGCCTGTTTATTACGGTGGGGACTGTTAAGACCCACGTAAGGAATATATTGGCTAAACTCTGTGCTCATGACCGTACCGAAGCAGCAGTCAGAGCTTTGCGATCGGGCATTATCTCCTAAAAATAATATGGCTTATTCCTTGCTCACGATCCTATCCGAATTCATAATAGTTTGTCTACCAGTCATTTGATATATTCTTAGATTAATTGATCAGAGCTTTGCTCCATCTATGTACTGATTTCACAGCTTCCTAAGATCTATCTAAAGATAGAGAGAAGTTGAATTACTCCTTAACTCTAACGATTTTGGTGAGATACGACCTGTCTGGGACGCTGGGATTTCTCTCCATTGGCTGATTGATCTACCAATCATTACAGGGTATGAATAAAGAGAATTGCAAAGTAATTTAGCACCCAACAAGAGAATCGCAAGTTCTCTTGTTGCTATTTATTTGGCAGTGCTACAAATTAAATCAACTAAGTCCGTAGGAATTTGCTGATGTCTCTTACCCCCATAAATAACGCAGATTTAGAACAGCTCCAGCAGTTTCGGATACAGCGCTTCCTCTGTTTTTTTGCTGCTAGCTTGCAGTATTGCCCGGTTCAAGTCGATACTGACAATACGCTCGCCATATATTGTCCTGATCCGAAATTTATTGATAAATTGCTCGATGAGTTAGAAGATTTGCGTCACTATGCTTATATGATTTTGGGCGTACAAGAAATTATCTTGTACTTAGCCCATCCCAAAGAAATACTTGCTATTAGTTTCTAGTCCTCTGGCGGTAAAGTAAGCAAATGCTCTGAGCCTTTCTGCAAGACCCCCAAAATTGCCTGGGGGTCAGTAGCTTGCTTCATAGCCTCCGCCTCTAAGTCATCACGATTTTTGACATTGGGCAAATCAATCCGTAGCTCTTCTACTAATGAGATCAGCTTGGCAATTTTCTGCTCAGTTAGCAAATTAATTTGTAATGCTAACTGCGATCGCTCTTCACTTAACTCTTCTTGGCGAGTTTGATATATCAAAACCCCGGTAGAAATCAGGAGTCCAGACACCTCTAACCACTTCTCTGAAAAGTCGAATAGTGGAAAAACTTGCGGTAAGATACTTTGCTCTGCCAAATGGCTATAGGCTCCCCAAACAGTAAAAAGCACTATTTGAAAATAAAGGAATTGCGGCTGCCCAAAGGCAGCAGCAATCTTATCTAGACCTCTTTGATGAGCAGTAGCGTTCTGTTGCTGCTGATCTTGGTGGTTAGAAATCACTTCTACGTTTTTAATGACCTGCTCTGGTAAAAGCTCGATCGCCTTTACCAGTAGGTCTTGATTAGCAGCTTGAGCCTCAATAACTGCATCTTTTTGTTCTTGAGTCGCCATGTTATTTCCTAGTGAGACCGTTGAACCCAAACTGACACCGAACCACCATTGCAGCAAAACTCTGCCCAGCCATCATCGTTAGTGGTAACAGGATCTGGCACATGCTCTGTAATATCTAGATAAGTGCAGTTTGGATGTCCAACATTCATCCATTTGCTACCACCATCACCGTTGCTTAACACTACTGCCATGCCGCCAGGATGTTCTTGATCACCCAGCCTTGTCCAGCCGATCGTGCTGGGGTGATCAAAATAATCTTGTTGTTCTCCATAGGCGTAGATTTGACGAGCATAAAGGAATTTATCAATTAACCACTGATGACAATCCATCCAAATTTCGTATTCTTCGCCATTTTTAGTATCTTGATAGTGTGCACCGTAGTAGTCCCCATAGAAAATACAGGGATATCCAGCTTCCCGCAATAAAATTAGGGCATAGGCTAAGGGCTTAAACCAAGCTTCTACGATCGATTCTAATGACTGAAGAGGCTGTGAATCATGATTATCGACGAGTGTGACAGCTAAAGTTGGTTGTTGTTGTACTAAGGTATTATCAAATATTTGTCGCAGGTCGTAGGTTTCACCAGCTTGACTGGCTACATGGAAGTTGTAGTGTAGTGGGGCATCAAATAATTGTACTTTGCCCTCAGTAGTAGCAATAAAACTATTTAAGGCATCTATTTCATAAGACCAGTACTCACCGACAGCATAGAGATCCCGTTTGGCATAATGACGAACGTGGGTTAGCCATTCTTGAAAGAATTTTGCTGAGATATGTTTCACTGCATCAAACCGGAAGCCATCAACATTGGTAGTGTCATAAGACCATTCTCCCCAATATTTCAGTTCTCCTACTACCTCGGGGTTCTCCATATCTAGATCGCAGCCCATTAGGTAATCGAAATTGCCTTTCTCTAAATCTACATTTTCATCAAAAGACTTGCCCTTCAGCAAATAAACTGCTGCTTCACCCTCTTTATAAGCATTGTAATCGATCGCATCAAAGTGCCACCAGTGCCATTCCATAGCAGAATATTTGCCCGCCCGCCCTGGGAAAGTAAAGTGAGTCCAGGCTTTAATTTTTTGATATTCCCCAACTGTGGCATTCCGATCATCCATATCAAAAGGAGTCGCTTCTACTTCTTCGGCCTCGTCTGCACCCATTTTATGATTAAACACTACATCAGCATAGATACGTATCCCTGCTTCATGAGCTACTTGAATAGCCTGAATATATTCGTCTTTAGTGCCGTATTTAGTACGCACTGAGCCTTTTTGATCAAACTCACCAAGATCGAATAAGTCATAAACGCCGTAGCCCACATCCATGCCCCCACCAGTACCTTTGTAGGCAGGAGGTAGCCATAAGGAAGTAATACCGACCTTTGCCAACTCGCTAGCCTGCTCTGCCACCTGATTCCATAGACTGCCATCTTCCGGAACATACCAATGAAAGTACTGCATCATTACGCCGTTAGGATCAGACATGATTATTGTTTTGATAGGGTAAATGGCAAATTAATAAAACTTAACTGCCATGTTTAAATCTTCCTCGGAATAATATCTGTCTGTCTATCAGGCACTTGGGAGATTTATTAGCTACAGCAACAAGGATAATTATCTATCTAATGAGTGTGATGAAAGCTCATTAAATCCATCTAAAGAGAGAGGGTTTTTGACTTTTTTTATGCTGTATGAGGCTTGTCTATCTAAAAATGCTGATAGCAGTGAAATTTAATTGAAATACTCATACTCGATCGATAGAGGCTGGCATCGATTGACCTAATTCAAAAGTCTATCAATCGATTGATTTATTTACTACAAATCACCAGTATAACTAGAGTAAATTAGTCAGAGAGACTACCAACCATGAAATTCAGCAACCCAACATCTAATATTAAAAGCTACTTCGCTAAGGCAATTGGAGCAATGCTAATCATCGGAATGATTTGGCAGGGTTCTATTTTAGGCGTCAATTCAGCATTTGCGGCTGGAGGATTAAATGGAAATGTCACAGCTCCTTTGTTAGCCAGTTCGAGCATGTCAAAACAAGTCAGTAATAAGATAGATCAAGCTAAAGACAAGGCAAAATCAGCTATGAAGGATGGTAAGAAGTCTGCCGAAGGCGATATGCTTCAAACCAAGAAATCGATCAAAAGTAATGCCAACAAAGCTGAGGCATCTGCAAAAGAAAATACTAAGAAAGCCAAGAATTTCTTTGGGTTCTAGGTGTCACTACCACTCCAAAAGTCTAATCAGTTTACTATTTTGGGCACTGGGCTAAACATTAACTCAATTACAGTTTCACTACTGAAAACGTTCTATTCACCACTATACATCAGAAGAAACAACAATGAACACTAAAAGTATAGCTCTATTTGTCGCCTTATCTAGCGCCGTTACTATTTGTAGTACCGCCAGAGCGATCACCACATCATTGGATCCTAATGACTCCAAGGCCAAGACCTCAAATTCGATTGCTACACCCTTAGACACTGCCATTTCTGCTGACTCCAAAGTCAATGCATTATTGTTCAAGACCTCAAATCCGATCGCTACATCCTCAGAAACTCCTAAGCGTACTGACTCCAACGTCAAGGCACTGTCGCCCAAGATATCAAATCCGACCGCGACATCCTCAAAAACTCCTAAGCGTGTTGACTCCAACGTCAATGCATTGTCGCCCAAGAC
>JANOXZ010000785.1:0-1998 GCA_031418695.1 Synechococcales cyanobacterium VAR_35_metabat_10 | reverse complement strand
CCGATCGTTATAATGTCAATTAACTTGTGTTGTTTACGGCGATCTAGTCGGGGATCTCCAATTACTATTTCGCCATCATAGGCATCCGGTAATCGAGATTCTACTAACCTTAAGGGTGCATACTGATAAGCAATAATCGTTACTAATATATTTAATCCGCCTAAGATAATAAACATCAGACCAATGCCACGACCTGATCCCGTCCCGATCGCTTGACCGATCGTTCCAGCTAAGAGTCCATTGGTTTTCATCAGTGGTTCAAATATGCGATCGGCTAGCGGTCCAGCCATCAAAAAAGCTAGCGGTAAACATAAGCCCCTCACAGCAGTAGTTAGAGAGAACACTTTTCCCTGTATGTTGGGCGGGACTTTTTTTTGTAAAATCACTTGAACTGAACCGTTGATAAACGGGATGCCCAAAAAATACAGAAAAGCACCTACACCAAACATGATAATGTCAGGAGCGGAACCTGCAACCATCAGGGAAAATCCATTGAGTAGCATCGAGCATAATAGAATCTTGATATAGTCTTGTCGTCCGTTACCCCAGCTACCCATCAAGATACTGCCGACGATCATGCCCACACCACCAACGCCTAAAGCGATCCCAAGTTGAGTCGAGGAAGCAAAAGAGAGGACCAGAGGATAGGCAAGTACCTGCACAATTCCCACCAAAAAAGTGCTACTAGCTAAAAACAATAATAAGGCGACTAATCCACCATGAGCAGTCAGATAATGGAAGCCACTCAAAGTTTCTGTGAGTAGTGGCAGTTGATGAGGTTGCTGCTTCTCTATAGATTGGTGGCGAGGAAAACGGACTAAGAGCAGAACAATTGCGGAAAATACAAAACTGCTTAAGTCCAGGATAAAAATCCCCGATATTTGGATAATTTCCAGTAATATCCCACCCAGCACCGGAGCAATGAGTTGTCCAATCGCTTGGGCAAACTCAATCATCCCAACGGCTCGACCTAAATTTTTTTTGGGGACGAGCAAAGTGGTGGCAGCACTATAAGCCGGAAATTGGAAGGCACTGAAGCTGGAACTTACCGCAGTTGCTAGGCAGATGTGCCAGGTTTGGATTTGTCCGCTCATCAGTAACAAAGCCATGACCAAGGTACTTAATACTGCACCTGTATCGCTGATAATCATCACCCACCTAGTATTACAACGATCTACTAATACCCCCGCAACGGGAGAGACAATTACTAGGGGGAGGGTAGTGAATAGAATCAAAAAGGATAGCTCCGTCACCGAACCATTGCGCTGATACACCCACACATCCATGGCAAAGTTACTGAGGCTGGAGCCTAAGATCGAGACTAGTTGCCCCAGCCAGACGATCGTAAAAATCGCCATCCCTTCACTTCTCAGTTGTTTGAGCATTTGGTGTTTCTAATTGATGTTTCTGTGCTTTGTCAAGGGATGCTTGGAGTTGTTGAGCGAGAACCTGGACATGAGGCTCGGTCATCATCGTGACATGGTCGCCCGGAATAACATGACTCTCCACCGGTTCGGCAGCAAACTCATTCCAGCCTAATGCCGGATCTTGTCGGATCTCGGCATACTCGATCCGACTAGCAATATCCCCAGCGTTAATCTCACTAGCTCTGAAAACTGTGACTTTAGTTGGATGAAGATTTTGGGGGATATATAAATCAAAAGCTTCGCTTGTAGCTATACTAACCTTCAACAGATCTTGTACTTGTCTCCTTCCCATCAGCAACGGCTGGATCTTGGCTGATTTCATGCACTCGGCGAGATAGTCTAATTGTTCTTCATTGTCTAGAGCAAAAAGCACATCGGCAGAAAGCTCCACTTTCTTTTCAAAAAAGCGTTCCATTAAATGAATTAAGTGCAGTAGCACGGTAGCGTTGTTCGCCGTAATATTTACAGGCTTATTGATATGGGGAACTATAGCTATCACATCCAGAATCGCCAGTAAGCCAACCTTGTGTCCTTGCTGTTGCAGTTGTTGAGCCATCTCAAAAGCTACATA
>JANOXZ010000784.1:0-10797 GCA_031418695.1 Synechococcales cyanobacterium VAR_35_metabat_10 | reverse complement strand
TTCTGCGCACCATCCTATTAATTAATTCAAAATTATTGAGGTAGCTAAATCGAATAACTGGATAGGTCAACAGTTGAAAAACAATCGGTAGACTAGCAAGATCATGCACTAAGCCTTTTTTGACTTTCTGAATAATACCAGGCAGAGCGGGGTATGAAAAATCTTGCAACTCTGCACGAATCTTTTCAGCAATATCTTGCTGGTTAGAGACAACTGCTCCTCCCAGCCATGTAGGCATATTTTTTGGGTAGCAACTTAAAGCGGGACACTCACCTACTATCAACCGTTAATACCAGTAGGTTAGTCAGGACTGATAGCTTTCGTCCAATACCCCACCGATGTCAAAAAAAAGACACCTTACACGGCCAAACCTAAAAGTTAGTAGAGACTCCAGCCCTAAAAGTTAAACCAGGGCTATAAATACGATTGATTCGTTCATACTGCACATCAGCTAAATTCTCAATGTATAAATTGAGACTGGTATTGGCAGAGAGAGGGATGCGGCCACTAATATCTAAATTAAAGAATGCTGGGACAGCCTCAGTGAAGTTTGTTTGTCCCTCATCAACACGACTAAGGAATACTCTTCGAATACCAGCATTATAATTAGTCAGTAAATTTAGCTCCCAGCCCTGGTTAACATAGCCAATGCCAGCTTGAGCCACAGAATAGGGGACTAAGCCCAATTGTAAACCGCGATCGGGACCACTTTGTATTTTGGTATCTGTATAAGTATAATTAGCGAAAGCTGAGAGTTGGGGTGATAACTTTTGTTTGAAACTAATTTCTAACCCATGAGTATCTACCTTTCCGACATTTGACCATTGAGTAGTAGATTGGGTAATGGGTTGGGTTGCAATGCGGTCATCGATCGAGCTGCCAAAATAACTAATTTTGGCTACCGAGCTATCACTCAAAGCCAAGTCCAGCCCAGTGTTCCAAGCGGCTCCTGTTTCTGGTTTCAAGTTAGAATTAGGCAACCGATTACGTGCTGTATCAAACGTATAGAGTTGATCTAATCCAGGATTTTTCTGTGCCCCAGTGGCTGAAGCATGTAGGGCTATTTTAGGAGATATTTGCCAGCGGGAGCTAACACTTGGGTTCAAATAACTACCAAATTGACTGTTAATATTTTGGCGTAAACCTAGATCTATTTCTAGTTTATCAGTCTGTTTCAAAGTATCTAGAGCAAAAATGGCAGTATTGAAAACATCTCGATTTTGGGTGCCATTAAATTCATTACCATTGGCTAAAATATCTGACTGACGGAGTAGAGGATCGTTGCTATTGGTTGAACTATTTAACTGACGGATTTGGGTTTCAATGCCAGATCGCAAGGTATTGCTTGGAGAAGTTCGCCAATTGTGGTCTACTCTAGCAGTAAGTGCTTTAGTGTCTAGAATTCCACCGCTATTGGCACTGGGGCTAGTAGTTTCTAAATGATCTTGGGAGTAGCCTAATGATGTGTTTAAAATTGAACTTTGATCAGTGGCAAGCTGAGTTCTGGTCTTGATTCCAACGCTAACAGCATCATAATTAAGGCGATCTCCTTTTAGCGGAAAATCAAAATAGACTAAGCCCCGCCGACTGTTAGTTACAGTAGCGTCAAGTTCTAGCTGAGTTCTGGGATTTAGCTCTGCTAAAATACTGGCGGTATAGTTAGTGGTATCATTGTCGGCATTAGATAGCTTGTCCGTACCTGGGTCACTATTAGCATCTCTTACTGGTACTTTGTAGTTGTTGTCAGTGCGATAGTTTTCCACTCCAATGCGATAATTAAGTTTATCATTACCATCAGCATAACTAGCACGATAATTTGACTGGCCGAATGAACCAACGTCGGCGCTTAGATTAACCTCGGGTTTACCTTGATAGGTTTTAGTAGTAATACTTACCAGACCCCCAAAGGCTTCTGAGCCATATAAAATGCTGCTGGCATCACTAAACAGTTCTATTTTCTCAATGCTATTTGTTAAAATACTGTTGAGATCAACATTGAAATTGGTGCCGATCTGGCGACCATTTAGCAAAATAATCAGTTGATTGCCAGACACTCCCCGGTAGTAGATGCCCGTCTGATTATCTGCCCCAAAACCATTGTCATTAACGGCAAATCCGGGTAAGCTACGCAGTACATCAGCAACATTCTTAAAACCCTGACGCTGAATGTCGGCTTGATCGATATGATGAGTTGGGGCAGACTTTGGTAGTCCTAAACTGCGCTTGCCAGTTATTTCAGTTGTTAAATTTGATGTTTTCTGGCTAAGTGATTGAGATAGTAGACCTTTAGAAGATTCTAATGTTGAAGAGCCAAAGGTTTCACCAAGAGCTAGACTAGTGAGTGGGCTTACGGCACTGAAAATTAAAGCATTAGCTAAGAAAATGAAAGATAGCAACTGCTGACTCAAAATGGTTATCCTCAGAATTACAAAAGATTTATAACAGAAAGTTTTACTTAGTTTGATCGACTAAAGTTCATTGTTATTAATTGCAGAACTTAATAATTAATGTTCGTTGAGTTTATGAATTACAAATGTATGAAATAAAGTTACATTCAATACAATCTGCTTGTCAGTAAGAAAAAGTAAGGAGATCTTATTCAAAATATTTGGGGCTTCAACATATAACCGTTGGCTAAATCAATCTCATTTTTTTGCGGTGAGAAAAAGTAAGTAATTTTGCTGTTTAAGATTAAGAAGTGTAAAATTCCTTTAACATGGCTGGTATCTTGAACTGTGGAAGTAGGGTCAATGACGGGACAAAAAGCGCTTGCCATCTTCGATCGTCTGCTAGAGCAAAATCAATTGGTGAAGCTGAAAGATGCTCAGGCAAAGGTTTTATTGCAGATTTACGAAGGGAAATCGTATCGAGAAATCGGCGTAAACTTAGGCTATGATCCAGACTACATCAAGCAAGTAGCCGCAAATTTGTGGCAGGTTTTATCAGGAATTGTCAAAGAAAAAGTCTCGAAAAGCAATATCTGCTCTGTCATGCAGCGCTATAAGACAGTCATTACTAGCGTTGATTGGGGAGAGGCGATCGATGTTTCGCACTTCTATGGCAGAAATAATGAGTTAGAAACTTTAAATGATTGGATCATGAATTGCCATTGCCGGTTGGTGGGGGTTTTCGGCTGGGGCAGAATTGGTAAAACGTCTCTCTCGGTCAAGCTTGCCCGCCAATTAGAGTCACAGTTTGACTGTGTAGTGTGGCGTAGCTTGCAGCAGGCTCCTACCATCAATGACCTATTGAATGAAATTCTGCCGATTTTAACTGGTTCCGATGTCCAAGAAAGTTCGATTACCTTATTGATGGAGCAATTGCGTCAAAAACGCTGTTTGTTAGTGCTTGATAATGTTGAGTCAATCCTGCAAGCAGGGAATCGCAGTGGATTGTACTTAGCTGGTTACGAAGCTTATGGGCAGATGTTTGCGCGAGTGAGTGATGAAAATCATCAGAGCTGTATTCTGATCACTGGGCGGGAAAAGCCCAACGGCATGACTTTGCGTGAGGGGACAGAGCTGCCGGTGAGAGCATTGCAACTGGGAGGACTGCCGATCGAGGCAGCCCAGCAGATTTTGACTGATAAAGGTATTACAGCCTCACTAGATGACCAAAAGAACTTGATTAATTATGCCAACGGCAGTCCTTTAACCCTCAAGTTGTTAGCAACTAATATCCAAAACCTCTTTGATGGTAATGTTCAGGCATTTTTAGCCCAAGGCACAGCAGTATTTAGTAATCTTTGGGATTTACTCCATCAACAGTTTGATCGGCTCTCTGAGTCACAAAAACAGGTAATGTACTGGCTGTCCATTAACCGAAAGGGTGTTTCCCCAGCTATGTTACACGCCGAAATACTGCTGCCATCTACATTGCCGCAGCTATTAGAAGTACTTGAAGCACTGCGCGATCGGTCATTAATTGAAACCACTGAGCGGGGCTTAACTCAACAACCTGTTATTATGGAGTATGTTACCGAACACTTTATTCAGCAAATCGAACAAGAAATTATCACTGGTGAGCTGCACCTGTTCAAAAATCACGCTCTAATTGAAGCCCAAACTCAAGATTATCTGCGGGAAGCTCAGATTCAATTAATTTTGCAGCCTTTGGTTGATAGATTATCAGTTCATTTTTCTACTCATAAGCAACTCGAAGAGCATTTGTACCAAATAGTTGAAATATTTCGCTACCAATCGGCCAAAACAACTGGTTATGCTGTGGGGAATTTACTGAATTTATTTTGCTACCTAAAAACGGACTTTCAAGGCTTTAACCTCTCCCACTTAGTCATTCGACAAGCTTATTTACTTAATGCAGTATTGCATGAGGTGGATTTTACTGATAGCCAAATCAGTCAAACTATTTTTGCTGAAACCTTTGGAGGGGTAATCGGGATGGCATTTAGTCCAAATGGTCAGCACTTAGCTACCAGTGACACAAAGGGAGATATTCAAATTTGGGATGCTGACACCCTAGAAAAAATTGCTAATTGCCAAGGACACCAACACTGGACTTGGGCAGTCGAATTTAGTCCTGACGGACGATATTTAGTCAGTGCTAGTGATGACCACAAAGTTAAATTGTGGGATGTGTTGACAGGTCAATGTTTGCATACCTATGTAGGACATACCTATTCAGTCAATGCAGTTGGTTTTAGTCCTGATGGGACTGTGATTGCCAGCTCTTCTCAAGACAGTACTATTCGTCTCTGGCGTTTGTTTCCGGGTAAATTAAATGCCGAAATACAAACCTTAATTGGTCATCATGGTCGAGTATGGTCGATCGCCTTTAGCCCTGATGGAAAGACGCTAGTTAGTTGTGGAGAAGACCTCACTGTTCGCCAATGGGATCTAGCTACTGGAGAATGTATCGCTGAGTGGGAAACTCATACCGATTGGGTGCGCTCGGTGGCCTTCAGCCCAGATGGGAGATTGATCGCCACTGGCAGCCACGATCACACTATCAAACTCTGGGATGTAGCTACCCAAACATGATTGCAATTAATTCTGGGGTGCCACCATCATTCAAGAAAATGGCAGCACCTCCGGGCAGATCACTGGGTGATTGACCTAGTATATAGTTTAATGCAGTGCCACTGAGCTGAATTAGTGATTTTCCAAAGTATCAATTTTCATTATTTCCATAGACCGTGATTAAATAAATCCACAAAGAAGCGAAATAGACCAAGATGAACAGCGGATTCATACTATTTATGCCACTCCAGTAGCGGGAGTATTGACTAAAATATAGGTTTAGTAAAGAAGAGCAACTTTGTCCTTGAAACCAACCGTGACAATCTGCTGGACTAGTAAAAATCATTAAGAACTGAGTAAAAATAGTAGTAACTAGAGAAAAATTTACTAAACAAATTTTTGGAATAAGGCATTTTGAGGAGAGACGAAAATAGTACAAAGTAAATATTATATATAAGGGTGCAATCATGAAAATAAACTGTAGAAATCCAAGTGTAGTATTAAAGCTCACTACTAAGAATATTCCCAAACTTGCAAGAATATATAGAACAAACAAGCTGGTGAATTTCTCTTTTCTAATCATTTCTCAATACCACTTTAGAGTCATTAGTTATCAATAAGTATTTTTTAAAGGAGTTAGAATTAAACCCTTTCTACGTAAAGATTCTTCGTTTCTGTTTGAATAGAAGCTCTTTAAGCAACTTGGCTAATAGCCCAGTAAAATCGGCAGTTTTTCCAGTGGTATAGTAACATTATTCAAAAGTTTTACCGCAATATCTTTGTAGGTTATCACCTCAATCGAACACACTAGCTTATTTCTTCTCCTCTTAGCATGATGCTTTTGTTAATATGAACATCTGTGTAAAATGTTCATACCGAGGAAGAGGCCATGCACCAACTCGAAGGATTTCTTTCCCCTCCTATTGAAGAGGCGCAACATGGTGAGTTCAGCAGCAAAGATTTTGACGGTATCATCGCTGAAGCTAGAGCGGAAAGAGCAGCACAGTGAGCAATTACAGAATTACAAAACAAGCCGCAGAAGATCTGAAAAAAATATGGATCTATACGGCTACAAATCACGGTGACTTACAGGCAAATCATTACACTACCGCACTGAAAAACGGATGCGCGAAGATCGCAGACAACCCCACCATGTGGCGAGTTCTCCAAATAACCGATCAGGATGTAGTAGTCTTAGGACGATGATGATGCTTGGAGCGATCGAAAGCTTTGCTTATGTCAAGGCCGATCACCAAAACTCCTCGAATCTACGCCCGCCATTGAATTCCAGTCACCGATGGAGCCTCAGCAGTCGGTGGTGCTGCGGTTTCGGCAAGTAGCTATTAGATTTGAGGTAAAGATGCTGGCAAAACGAAACCTCCTGAACTACCTGAAGATTTGGCCTTCAAAATCAATGGTGTCCCAGCTTGCGCTTTGAGAGGATAAGTTGCAATGGTGTTGATGAAATTAGCGGGGCTAATTTAGATGACAACTTCGCCACTTGTTAAAGGCGCTAAGCCCATTGCTGCCAAAGACCTGAATATCAAGAAGCGAAATCCTACGATCACCTCCGGTGCAAGCGAAGCTATCGAGGATTTCAATTTTCCTGATGGGCTGCCAACAGCGGATGAGTTACCAGATTCGGATGATACTTCTGTGGATAGTGCTCCGTTCATTGAATCTTCTTCTGCATTCATTACACAAGTACCTCTGAATAAATTCACCAACTGATTTACCCTTTCCATTTTTGACAACCCTTGTACTTTCACAATATATGCAGTTCATTATGCTAAGACGTATACTGACTATTGTTGAGAAATCAGTGAACACCAATTGATATTTTGCAATATAGTTATAGATTAATGAGATTGCGATTGATCGTATTCAATCCTAGCAGCCTCCACCGCATCAAAATTCCGAGTTGACCAATCACAAACCGATTTCAGAACTCCATTCATCGTTTCTCCCAAAGGAGTTAAAGAATATTCCACCATCGGCGGCACCACCGGATAAACTTTGCGCTGTACCAATCCATTGCGTTCTAAATCTCGCAAGGTACGAGTCAACATACGCTGAGAAATATCCCCAATTTCGCGCTGCAACGCCCCATAGCGCTTGGTGCTGCCAGACAAAACATGTTTAGATACAGAGATTGCTCCATTCTTACAACTAGACCACTACTTCATGACCCAACCAACTTTTGCCGAGCATCCCCACCAAGGATTTTCGGCTGTTACCTATAAAAACAACCAATAATCAGGATGATCATAGTAATTTACCCATTGTTAATTAAAAATTGCGCCTAAATTTGGGCAGCAATTTTATAAATAGCACTAGTAATTTCTCGAAGTTCCGATGGTTGAATAATATACGGCGGCATCGTATATATCAATCGCCCAAACGGACGCAACCATATCCCCTCTTCCACAAAACGCGGTTGGATCACCCTCATATCTACCGGATCATGCAACTCCACGACCCCAATTGCTCCTAATACCCGCACATCCTTAACCGCTGCCAAGCTCCGGCAAGGTTCTAATTCCGCTCTAAGCTGAGTTTCGATCGATCGAACAGTGGATTGCCAATCATAACTTTCTAACAGCGCTAAATTTTCTAAAGACACCGCACAAGCCAACGGATTCGCCATAAATGTTGGGCCATGCATAAACACGCCCGCTTCACCTGCTGCAAAACTTGCACTAATCTCTCGCGTTGTTAGAGTCGCAGCTAAAGAAATAAATCCCCCAGACAGTGCCTTACCCACACATAAAATATCTGGACAGATCCCAGCATATTCGCAGGCAAACATTTTGCCTGTGCGGCCAAAACCAGTCGCAATCTCATCTAAGATCAGCAAGACATCATATTTTTCGCATAATGCTTTGGCTTGTTGTACATACTTTGGATGATAAAAGCGCATCCCCCCAGCATTTTGCACTACTGGCTCAAAAATAGCCGCTGCGATGCGATCGTGGTGTGCTGCTAACAATGCTGCAAAACTCTCAATATCCTGCTCTTGCCAATCATCATCGAACTTAATCTGGGGTGCCTCGGCGAAATATTGTTCAGTCAAAATATTGCGAAAAAGATGGTGCATTCCATTCACTGGATCGCAAACTGACATTGCGGCAAAGGTGTCCCCATGATAGCCATTTCGTAGAGTAAGAAAACCTTGCTTCTCTGGCAAACCGCGATTGTACCAATACTGCACCGCCATTTTCATCGCGACTTCGACCGATACAGAGCCAGAGTCACAGAAAAACACCTGCTGGAGCGCTGGGGGTGTAATGGCAATCAATTTCATTGCCAAATCCACTGCTGGTTGGTGGGTCAGACCACCAAACATTATATGAGACATCCGATCGATCTGGGCATGAGCAGCCTTATTTAAGCGGGGATGATTGTAACCATGAATACAAGTCCACCACGAAGAAATACCATCAATCAGCGATCGACCATCCATCAATTGAATATGTACACCTTGGGCAGAGGCGACCGGAAATACTGGGAATTGATTTGGCATCGCTGCATAGGGATGCCAAACGTGCTGGCGATCAAAATCAATAAGTTGCTGTAAAGATTGCATGGTGGAGTATGCAGAATGTCATCAATAGTCATTTCTCAGGAAATGATTATGGTTTATATTAAATGGGTGAATGCCCAGCGAATTAAAATTTCTGACTGTCAATCTATCTAATTCAAATTAACCCACATCTGTCTGCAATGTCCGCCTTGCATACCAAGCGTGCATCAACAGACTCTGAAAGAACAGCACAGGTGGATCGAAGCCGCCCGCTGCAATAATCGATGCAACTTCTGACGAAGGCAACACAGCCACATCACGACCGTAAGTAGCGCGCATTTTTTCAAGCCTTTCATCTGGCATTCCAGTAGACTTCATAATTCCTAGCCAAACCGCCAGAATACCTAGATAAGCTGATGACGATAAGTCAGAAGCGATATCAGCATTAATCAAATACCCCTGCGGATGCAGTCGTTGAGCGATCTGACTAAAAAAATTGCATCGCTCTTCTGGTTGCATAATAAAGTGAGAAACAAACAAGCAAGTCGCCGCATCAAATGAGTCTGACGCTGGCAGTGAATCAAGATAACCTTCGTGAAAAGTGCAACGTGAAGTAATACCACTCTCTTCAACTCGTTGGCGACAAACATCCAGCATTGGAACTGCTGGTTCTACTGCTGTAAATTGCCATTGAGGGAATGCTTGGGCGAGGTCAATTAATTCAGATCCGGTACCAACACCGACACAGAGAATCCTGGCATTGATCGGCAATTCGGCAAGAATCGTTCGGATCAGAAAATTAAGTGGAACACGCAGCGGCGCAAAAATAGCATTCATTTTGTCATAGGATGCAGCCATTTCCTTACCGAACATTATCGCTGGTTTTTGATTTGTCATAATATTAAAGATAATATTTGTTTTGAGGTCAGTTTTGCTATCCGCGTTTTTCCCCGAGCACTTCACACCATGCCTGAGCGAAAAATGCATCGGGATCGATACTCCAAGATCGCAAGGCAGTTGCATCTGCGTCATCTAGTTTTAAGGCAAGGACATCAGCAATTAGCGATGGGAATTGAGAGCAATCATAGGTGGCAGAAAATCGCACGGTGTTAAAACCAGCCGTTCGTAACAGACGCGGCAATTTACGACCGATATTGTCTGTAAACCCAAATAAAAGTTCTCCAATGTTGATCGCAATTTCCATAATTAAGTATCAGATTTGCTTGAGATGTTCTTCACCCCAATTGCATAACATGCGTAAAACAGGCTTCAGGCTTTTGCCATATTCTGTAAAAGCATAATCTACTTTGGGGGGCATTTCGCCATAATCATGACGATGCACAATCCCATCTTTTTCTAGATCGCGTAGTTGTTGAATCAGGATTTTTTCACTAATTTCAGGGATTAATCGTTTCAACTCACTGAAGCGCTGTGGTCGATCTCGAATATTCCATAAAATCAAGATCTTCCATTTGCCACCCAAAACTCCTAGAGTGGTTTGCACAAATTGTCTGCCATCTGGTTGTTCTGTGGTCATCTCATCCATTTTCTCCTGATTGCTCAATGCACTTACAAAAAAGTAAGTACTTCCTAAAAAGTAAGTGATAAGTATACCGTAGTAATTAAGTCAAATACAAACAGGGGTTAACAACATATCATCATTAACCGGAAAAGTAGCAATTGTTACAGCTTCCTCACGAGGCATTGGCAAAGCGATCGCCCAGCGACTAGCCAAAGATGGTGCTGCAGTTGCCGTGAACTATGTCGCTTCACCAGAAAAAGCCGAAGCTGTAGTGAAAGAAATTATTACCAATGGCGGACGCTCGATTGCCATCCAAGGCAGTGTAGCCAACAAAAACGACGTGACTCGACTATTTGACGAAACAGAAAAACAATTGGGAGCGATCGACATTGTCGTCAACGTGGCTGGAGCAGCGGCATATAAACTCCATACAGACTTGACTGATGAAGATTTGGATAAAGTATTTTCAGTGAATGTTAAAGGCGCAGTCTATATGCTGCAAGCAGCCGCAAATCGGATCAAAGATAGCGGACGCATCATCCAGTTTTCGACTGGAGCTACTAAGCAACCTCGAATTACTGGTGGATTGTATGCTGCAAGTAAAGCTGCAGGTGAACAATTTGCTTTTGCCTTAGCGAAAGAAATTGGGAGTCGTCAAGTGACTGTAAATGTCGTGTCTCCGGGTGTCACAGATACTGATGGATTAATTTTGCCGCAACCCGCGATCGATCACCTGATTTCACAAACCCCCCTTGAAAGATTGGGACAACCAC
>JANOXZ010000783.1:0-3680 GCA_031418695.1 Synechococcales cyanobacterium VAR_35_metabat_10 | reverse complement strand
TGCTGTTGGTTTAGCTCCTGCGCTGGTGCCAGTGGTTTGGTTAAGAGTGGCCGTGTTTGCGCTTAGCTGATTGGCTTTAGTTTTGCGCTCGATCGCCGCAGTGCCCCTTAAAACAGTCCCATCAGAATCGTAATACAGCGCTCGCTGCCCAATGCTACGACCATCGCCACCATTCACCGCGTCATTGAATCGATCGATTTCTTTGGGGTCAGTTTTGCCAGGATCGACCTTTGCATAATTGTATCGTCCTGGTCGATCTTGATCGCCAGCTCGCACCCGCCGAAACCGGCCATCCACGCCGGTTAATTTTTTACCAACCCGACCAGCAGGCTTAGGTATTTTCACGCCATGACGCTTAGATTCATGGGTGAACATGAATTTTGGTAATACCTCAAACTCCAAAATATACTTTTGATTATGTGCTGATACATCATTACTGTATTTGCCCAGCGCCTTACCAGTAGCACAGGCATTTTTCTGGCCAGCGATCGCCTCTTTCTCCAGGTTGCACACGTATTGATGCACCCCATCATCTTGGGCTTTCTCCCCCGCTCGGTATTTCTCCCGAACAAACTCAGGCAGTGCTTCTAGGATGCCATTCTTTTCTAGGTAGTCGCCAATTCCTTCTAAGGGCAAGGTGCCCGTAATATCGCCTAAATAGGTGTCAGGGAACTCGGTAGGGATTTGTTGCTGAGTTGTCATATAAATAGTACGGGACGTGGGAAACTCAGTGGCTTCAGCCCTGAGAGGATGTCAAAGTAGATAATTATCAGTTTGCCGGTCAGGATACTCGATCGATACTCGGTTAGCGACTCCAACCAAACCGTTTAATTTTGGCGGTTTTTTGTCTTTAGCTGGCTTGCCTTCATAGCTGTGGCTCTCTGACGTGCCCATAGTAAAGGCCGGATCAACAGCTCTCAATAGGTGGTTAATCATCCGATGACCCTCCTTTTCATCTTTGGCCTTTACCTTGATTTGGCGGTTGCTCTGGAATGTGTAAACCAGTGTGACACTACCCCAAGCATGAGTATATTCACGTAATAAGTCCCACTTATCAGGTAAAAAATGGGGCACTCTGATTTGGTAATACCCCACTGGGGAACCGTTTACACGCTTCTTCGGCGGTTTGATCCGCACTTCTCCCACAATAATATCTGTTGCTCTGCGATAGAACAGTGGTTCGTCAGGTTTGGGATGTTCGGTAGGTACGCGATCGCACCCGAAATAGAAGGTCATCATCTTAAGCAAGGCATTCTGAACTGTGTCTTTCCCCGGATTGATGGTTAGTATCCGCTTTAATTCCGCCGCCGATCCGGCAGAACTATTGTAAGCCTCGGCTATTTCAGCATTCACCGCATGAGCAGCCAGGTTCAGGAGGGATTGTAGGTCTGTAAGATTTTCATTCATGGCGTTAGCATTCTGGCAATGTGTCGATGTTTTTAGCGGTGGAGGTGCCCAGGTAGGCAGTTAGGCCACCACCCCGATCGGCCAACTCTTCCAGCAAATCTAGCGCCTTTGATTGCCCTGAATCTGCCGGGTCAGCATTGCCACTGTCAGGAGTGCCAGAAACTCCATCGCTACCATCTCCACTACCGCCAGCTCCTATATATGGAGCAAATTTATAAATATCTCTAGGGTCGATCGAATGCTTTGGGATTAAAGTCGTATCGGCGGGGCAGCTTTCTAGCCGCGCGGCCAACCATTCGATGTAGGTGTCGTTCGAGACAGCTCCCCCCCCACTCCTAGCGGTAGTACCAGAGTCTATCAGCCATTGTGTGATAGCTCCATCGTAATTAGAACGCTCTACATCTCTGATATAGGCTGGGGGAATGTAATTGATGGTCAGAGGCGGCTTGTAAGAAGAGCCAGGGATAAAAAAAGTCTCCACTTGAACGGCGGTAACGCCCGTATCTTCTGTAAGTGCCGTTAAAATACCCCCGGCTGTCTCGGTGGCCAGGATTGTCATCCATAAGCTTTGCTGTATATCAGCAAAAAGATTCCATTCTTTAATCAAGGAATCTCTAACTATTTTGGCCTGTATCAAGTAGGCTGTGCGCTCTTCTAAGCTGACCAGCCCGTTAGTCTGCATCAAATTATCAGGGATGGGGAAGCCGGTAAAATTAGCCGTGGCATCTCGATCGATACCCAAATCCAGGGCATGTAATGGAGTCCAGGCTATTACCCGACTATGTGCCCCCGCTCGACTAATTAGTAAAGATGGCTCATACACAAAATCTACACTTAGGAGTAATTCTGTATTTGCTAATCGCCAGCTAGCTAACGTCGCTGCTGACTCATTGAAAAGCTTCTGAGGACGAAGGTAGGACTGAGTAGCAGCATACAGAGCCATGATGGAAATAAGCATCTGACTAGACCAACATCGGAGACCAGAAAAATAATTGTCTGTAGCTATTGTCACGGGTTTATATCCGAATACGGAGTAAAGACAGACCTTTGGTCAAAGGGGATAAGCCTTTGGGTGCCAGGGTTGTAAAACTTCTGGACAACCCCAGCAGGAGGCAAGCTTTTTAGGTGATGCCACCGTAAAACATCCTCACAGTATTCGATAGACTGCAAACTATTCAATAAAGAGCCACCATTTAAAAAAGTTAATCCAACACAGGTCAAAGCGAAAGATGTCCGCTCTATACTATCGTTTGGTATAGCGGCTGGAATGCGCTCAAGGCTTAAATTTTCATTAAATATTTTATTCGTAATGACTAACATTTTTGTTCGGAAATATTACAACGGTTGGCTAAACGGAATAGGGGGTTTCTTTACAGAAGCTGGTGGGTTAGCCCCATTGCGCCCAAAATCACCGCCAGAGGTGATCCTGCTCTTTGCCATTCTGGAGCAAATCCACACCGGCCAAGCAATGAGCATAGAACTACAGCTATTACAAAGGCGCACAGGATGCGATCGACTCGATATCGAAGTTTTACAAGTTTTATCAATTTCACAAAGCCTACCTTTAGAAGTTTCACTGTCTGGAAATATAGTAAGCACAAGACCAACCCCGTGAGATCCCATTTTTTGGCGCTGCTAAGCAAAGCCAAAAAATGGGATTGATTTCTGAACGATTCTGGGGGTAGTGTTTGGGGAGTGCAGAAGCACCCCGAACGACCTCATTTTTACTAAAGGAATCTCAATGGCTTTCACTCGCAATACCGCCCCCCCAAACCTCGCTGCTAACTGGAGATTTTTCGATCCAGGTGATAGCGGTCTAGCTGCTACAACTCGATTGGCCGCATTCAATGAACTACAAAAAAGATTGATGGTAGCTACCCGTGAATTCAATGCTAGCAACTCGCTCCAACTCCCACAGTTTCAGTTAAACATTGATGGTGACGCTAACGAAATGACAGCAGGCGGCTCTTTCGAGTACCGCATTGATGTAGATCCTGTTACTGGTGAACAGAAGAAAGAATATGTTAACTACATCGAATCTTACCTGAACTGGACTACTCCCACCACTGGCGATTTGAAAGATCAGCCTAGCCCACAAGCGGCTTTAGCTTATATGCTACGCCAGTTAAACCGTCTGAATGATTCGATCACTCCAGGTCGTCTGTTTGGCGATCCGCGCGGCTTGGTGACTTTGGACGATAACGCTTCCACTAGCCTTGAAACCTTCACCGTTGCAGGCTTGCCTGTTATCGTGTCCGAATCAGCTACTGGCC
>JANOXZ010000782.1:0-7811 GCA_031418695.1 Synechococcales cyanobacterium VAR_35_metabat_10 | reverse complement strand
ACTGAGCAAGTAAATCAGAGATTTCTAAGGCAGATGTAGGCTGGTGAGATTGAACCCTGGCGTGAGTTTGACGGAGAGCAGCTAAATCTTTGGTTAAATCTAGTTCTGGGGCATGACCCCAAATCGCTAAAATATCCACTTTGCCATTGGGCTGTAACTGGCGCGGGGGATTACTCTGAAACTCCGATTTACTAAAGCATTCCACACAGCGATCGTAAGATTTAAAAAAATCCCAGCGATGCCAGGGTAATTCCCATAGTAATAAATCATCGGTGATAATGGCGATCGAAATATGTTCATCGGCACTGAGATGAGTGCGTAGTTTGGCTTGAATATTAGTATAAAAATCACCTTGGTTCAGCCAGCTATTGAGAGCAGTAGTTAAGTTATTAGTAATTTGATTAATATCTTGCACCGAAAAATTAGTCGGGGTGGCCGCGAATGTTACCCCCCGTTGTTTGCTGCGATGCAATGAGGCTCGATATAAAAATAGCCATTCTTGATAGATGGTTTTTAGTTCTGGTGCTGGTCGTAAACTAGTGATCGCCTGCCAGTTTTTTTGACCACCTCGCAGCTCCACATTTACGGAAGAAAAACCCGTTGCTAAACTACCATTACCCAAGCGGAGCAAGATCTCTTTCATGATTTTTAAGCTGTACTTTTATGCCGTGAATTTCTCAATCTGACTCACTCCATCCAGTTGAAGTTGAATATTAAAAGCTGTACCTAAATCGCAAGTAAAGGTGGGAAGTTGAATTTGGAAATCGTGATTGCGCGAGATCACCGATTGCAGTTCTTCACCCTCATTGGTGATATAGCTGAGTTTGAGTTGGGGTGGTAAGATCGGCACAGTGGACATGGCGTGAATTTGCACAGATACAGTGACATGCTCTAAATCTTGGGGGTTAATGCCAATTAGCATCACTACATTAGTCTCATTGAGCTGATACTGCAAGTTAATTAACTTGGCAAGTTCGACCAGATATTTTTCTCCATGGAAAATCGGTGTTTCGGTACCGCTACGCACAGCAGCTAATTCGCCCCCCATGATAACGTTATTTACCAAGTCCCAGCCCTGCTCTAGAGCTTGATTGAATTCCTGTTGCAGCCAGTTAGTGAGACTTATGGCTGGTGCCATGATGGCTTGTAGCTTAGTAACTCGCAGTCGCCTTTGATAGAGATTTTCTCGCAGGTTACTATCACTAAGAATTGTTGCCCAAGTGTTGAAATCTACATTGAGGCGTGGTGAATAGGGTGAAAAATGGCTAAGTAAATTTATCTCACTGTTACTCTGATTCATTGCCACAGTAGAAATTGGTGGTACTGTAGCAATTTCTTGTAGATCTAATAGCTGCGCCATCCACAGGATATCGAGTTTGGGAATTAAGAGATCACCATCAATATTGTAGGTGCGGTTAAATTGATTATATGTCCCAGTTTCCCGCAGGGTGCGATGTGAAGTGTATCCCCAAATATTCATTGTCTGATCATCTAAGTCAATCTGCACAGCTACATAATAATCACCCATCCAGGCTGGAATATCCACCCATTCTTGAGGGACGCTTAATTCCTGCCGATCGAGTTTGATGCTGGGGATTAAAATGAGCTGTCGATTGCCAACTGTCAGAGGACAACCATTGACTACATCCCAGATCGAGTCCATTTGGGCGGCGGGGAAAGTGAGACTGCTTTCGATGCCAATTTCGGTCAGCCATGCCTGAGTTTTTTGGAGACAAAGTTGATTGAGCTGGGCATTTTTTTCGGCAGTGGTATTAGAGTAACTATGAGTCGGAATCTTGGAGAGATCACTGTTGTTGATCGGTAGCCAGATGGCTTCAGATTGTAGAGCTTGGGTAGTAAATAGCATGTGGATTTTGGTGGTTGCTTAGGGGTTTGATGAAGGTGAAATTATTTTGGCTAGTTGAGAGATCGCTTTGCCTTGGGGCTGAAACTGAATTTGCCAGCGAGATTGCACTAGCTGAATCAGCGGTTGCAACTCTGGTTTGGTAAGCTGCTGGAGAATTTCTGTCAATAAATCTGTATAGTATTTTTGGCAAAAGGCGATCGAGTGGGTGACGATTTCGTTTAACCTCTCTGATGATAGGGCTGGGGCTTTTTCGTTGGTTTGCTGATAAATATTTTGGGCCAGAGTTGCCAATACCCGCTCGCCGCGACGCATCACGGTGGTTTGATTGCAGTTTAGTTCTTTGCCTGCGTCTTTCTGGGTGAGATCTAGTCCATATAGTAACAATAAAAGTCGATCGGGTTCGATGGATAATTGTTGTAACAGTTGACTAACAATATTTGTGAGTCGATCGATCTGCTGTTGGTATTCATTTAAAATTGCTGTATCTAGAGGATTCTGATCTGCTGGAATCGTGTCCAGGACAGTGCGATCATTGTCTTCTCCTAGGGGGATGTCGATCGATTGAATTTGCAGTTGATCATAGTTACGAACTGCCGATCCTAGTCGATCGAGTTCTCGAATCACTTGATCGTAATCCAATGGTGCCGCTTGCTGCTGACGGTAGATGGCCAAGATTTCGGCATAGTCGGTGGCTTGAGGTTGACTGGTGTTAAAACGTCCCGCGCTCACGGCCAGATCGAGGGCATAGTATAAAGCCAGATAAGTGGGATGGGTAGTTGGTGGATAGCCCGCCCAAGTAAGAGCCTTGCGAATCTTGGTGGCAGTAGCACGGGCAACTAGGCCAAGATTGGTGCGTTTGAAGCCGCTCATGCCTTTTTGGTTGCGAAGACGATCGGTGAGCAGTCGATCAAATTTTTGTTGGCTCCAGCGATAGAAGTTGGGATACCAGTAGCCATTATCTATTGCTCGGTTGGAGTCGAAGTTACTCAAAAAGCTGCGCGGATCACTAACTAGTTCTAGACCGATTTGGTAGATGTCAGTAAGGTCTTCGGTGTAGTGCTGCTGAAGTAGGGCATGGGTGGAGCGCAGACGACGGGCGGGGATGAGGGCAATGTGTGCCAAGAGAGCGGTGAGACAGGCGTTATTGTGAGAATTAGGTGACGCGCTGAATAATTGGTAGGCAATTTGGTCGATAGCTGCGCTTGCACCGGAGGTGATCGGAGAATTTGCCAGTTGCTGAATATATCTCTGGAGTTTTGGATCGGTGATCCAGGTGATGCCGGGTGGCTGGCTAGAGACTTGGGGGAGCTGATAGAAGATACTCAGATCTTGCATGGTGTTGGAGTTCAGTAAAAGTTGGTTCAGTAGAAACTGCAAATATACTGGTAATTAATGCGATTATAAGCAGCTTGGGCAAAATCCAAGCTAAAATGCAATCGCACGTTCACGAAGTGTTGCATACTGGCAAATCAACCTCTGACAACTTTCGAGGCTCATCAATGTTTCTCACGGTCATCACCCCCACCTACAACCGCCAGCCGATTTTAGAAAAGTGCCTGACAGCCCTCGAAAATCAGCAGCTCACCAGCGCCGATCGATATGAATTATTGGTAGTCGATGATGGCTCTACCGATGGCACAGTAGAGTGGCTAGCGGCCAACCCCGATCGATTTCCCCATGTAAGGGTCGTCAGCCAAGATCATGCCGGGATTACCGCTGCCCGCAATCTGGGGGTGAACTCAGCGGAGGGTGACGTGATTGTGTTTGTAGACAGTGATGTGGTGGTTACGCCGTCCTTTTTGGAAACCCATGCAGCGGCTTTGAAGGGATCGATCGATGCTGGTTCTGATCAAATCTTTACCTATGGTCGCCTGATTGCTACTTGTAACTTTGAGGATCCTACTACTGAGCAAGCCAAGATCACCGATTTCTCGGCAGCTTACTTTGAAACCAACAATGTGGCGATTCCCCGTCATTGGTTGATCGATGCTGGTTTGTTTGACCCTCGGTTTACCCAATATGGCTGGGAAGACCTAGAGATGGGAGTTCGCCTCAAAAAGATGGGCTTGAAGCTGATCAAATGCCCAGAGGCACTTGGTTATCACTACCACAAAGAATTTTCGGCAGAAGAACTGCCAAACTTAGTAGAAAAAGAAATTCAACGTGGTCGAATGGGCGTGGTGTTCTACCAAAAGCATCCCACAAACGAAGTGAAGATGATGATCCAGATGACGGTGTTACACCGAATTTTGTGGGGAGTCTTATCCGTAGGAGGGAGATTGAATGAAAATACTTTAAAGCCTTTAATTCAATGGTTGATCGATCGAAATCAATCTCAACTAGCCGAACAGGTCGCCCGTATTTTCCTGAACTGGTATAACGTCCAAGGTGTTTATGCTGCTTATAGAGAAAGCCAAAATCCTTAATTCTCTCGCAACACATAGCCTAAACCACGTACAGTTTGAATCAAACGTTTTTCACCTGCTTCTTGCAGCTTAATGCGCAAATAGCGCACATAGACTTCAATTACATTGGATTCACCGCCAGATTCATAACCCCAGACGTTTTCCAGGATCTGTTCGCGGGTGAGAATTTCAGCAGGATGTTCCATCAGGTAGCGCAGTAGCTCAAATTCTTTGGCAGTGAGTTCGATCGATCGCTGTCCGCGCACTGCATGGCGAGTATCTAGATCTAGCATCAAGTCAGCAAATACTAGCTTTTGGTGGCTGACTGGGATGGCTTGTAAGTAAAAGCCCAAAAGCTTTAATAGTTCGCTGGCTCGGTAGGGCTTCGCCAAATAATCATCGGCTCCCGATTCTAGGCAAGAAAGTCGATCGAGCAAGTGATCGCCGTCTAGCAGCAAAATAATTGGCAGGGTCTGACCCCGATCGCGCAGTTCTCTTACAAATACAAGGGCGTTATTACTGGCCAGATTTCGATCAATTACCAACGCCTGGGGCAAAGAGTTTGCTAAGTATTCACGACCTTGAGCTAGATCGATCGCGGTGGCCACTTGGTAGCCCGCCTTGAATAGATCCACGTAAATCCGCTCGGCTAGAGCGCTATCGTCTTCGATTAATAAAATGTTGGAAGTATTCATTGGTCACGGGTTCCGAGTAACCTTGCCATTTTAGCTGCCCTTGTCCATTAGTAAACACACGCTACAAATTGAACGAAATACAATGAGCGAATGGACATTTTCAAGGCCGATAGCTTCGCTTACGCTTTCAGCGATCAAACTTCACACCATCACAAACCCCGCGATCGGCAGCAATCATCCCAGCATCACTTCTTAAATAATCCTGTAGCTCGTGACAACTCTTCCTAACCAGTAACTGAAGGCCAATTTTTTTGTCGATGTGATTAGTTTGCAGCCAAGGTCTTGGTCGAATACTGATTAGACCCTCCCGCAGATTTTCTTGTACCTGCATTTTCAACTCCTGCTTATTACCCTGAATTTGGGGCATTTGCACAGCCGCTTTCACTCCGATTAATAGAGACTGTTGATACTGACGCTTCAAGCGGAGAGATTGGGATGCTTGTAGCAAGTCTTTGACCTGTTGATGTTGTAACGTATTTCTATCTAGCTCCGGGAGTTTTTGTACCTGGGGAACAGGCTGAGGTGGTTTAATGAGCAAAATCGCACCAGATATTGCTGTCAAGGTGCCAATTATTAAAGCAACTAGCGGCAAAATTTTTCGCTGTTTTACCGGAGCGATACTCGGTGAGCTAAATCCTAATAACACCCGATCAAGCCATTGTCGATCAAAAACCTGGGCATAAATCCTATTACAAATTTCTAGCTGGTCATTCTTTTTTACAACTAAACCAGACAACCGTAAATCTAATTGAGCTGGGCTATTATCGGCAATCACCGCACCTTCGGCAAGAATTTGTTGATAGGTATGCAGAGCCTGCTGAGCATATTGTTGATTGCTATAGCGATCCTAAATGAGTTGCCGGATCAGATCGACCTCAAAGCCTTACACAGCAACAAGTCAATTCCGGATCTGATTTAGGACTGCTATATGCACTAAATAGTTGCGAATAGTTTTTAGATGCTCTGGTTCATCTTTGGTTTCCCAATTGGTAATAACTTGCGATCGGACTAAGCTTTCCACAAACTCTATTTCATAAGGGCTAAGCTGACCAAATAGGGGTGCCCACCAACCATTTCCATGAGCCGCAGAAGTTGGGATTGTGTCCAAGATAATCCATATTGACTAACTAAAACCTGCACTTGTTCGCTGGTGAAGTCCATCAGCTCGATCGGTAGACCTACGTTAAAAGGCGATTCATCGCTGCGCAAAGGCACATAAATTTCCGTAGAGTGAGCGATCACCATCCGCAACTTTGTCCACTGACCCATCCCCGATTCCTCGTACCAAGAACGCAGTAGCCCAAAGAAATCGGCAGCAATTTGCGGATATTCAAAAACTCGATCGACATCATCTAAGCCCAGCACCAGCGGCATTTCAGAGTCTGGCAAGATATGTTCTTCAAAAAAAGCGGTGCAGTTATCTTTGCTGCCAAAAATATCGCTCCAGTAGTCATTGGCAATGCGATTTAACTGAAGTTTCCAGCTAATTTTGTTGCAAACCCAGCGCAGCAAAGCATCTAAATTAACAAAAACTGCTTCATCGGCGCTTTGCAGATTCACTTTGACAGCACGATAACCTTGCTGAGCAGATTGCTCCAGAATATAATCTATCAGCATGGTCTTACCCATCTGATGGGGCGATTTGATCCGAATCAGGCTGTGGGGTTGCAAAATTGAGGCCGTGCAGCGTTCTTCGATCGGTGGTCTGGTGATGTAAAAAGGGGCTGAAGGCGACAAGGCACCACCGATTTGCTCTGAATTAGATTGGTCGGGCATAGGCTCATCGCCCCAGTCGGCGACGACTTGCCAATCTACGTTTAAGCAGTCACAAATATCTTTGAAGCTCGCATAGTCTACTGGTTTGCCGTTGAGGAAATTGCTAACGGTAGAGATCGCTAAGCCCACATCAGTTGCCAGATGTTTTTGATTGGGAATCCCGTTGCGCTTCAGAGATAGCTTGATTTTTTCAATCCAATCACTGCGGATTTTTAGCGACCGTGTCATGGTTTAAACCCCTGCTTCTATTCGTTGAAAATATCCTAAATAGCAAGTGCCAATTCTTTGTGTTTTGTTCTTTTGATAGATTTACTTCCCTTCTCGACCTTTTCAATATCATTCAGTAATGCAATCAACGAACGACTAATAGCATAAGCTAGATTAACCGGAACTGCGTTTCCTATTTGTTTATACTGAGCAGTTGATGAGCCAGAAAAAACCCAATCATCAGGAAAGGTTTGAATACGAGCATATTCTCTAACTGTCAAAGGTCTTGTTTCGTCTGGATGACATCGTTCCGTCTGTTTTTGGGCTGGCGCACAGGTAAGAGTAAGACTTGGTTCATCCCATGCTAGTCTTCTGGCCATGCCAGTTTTTCCGCCACCAAGAAAGTAACTTTTTTGCATGTACTCTCGTTGCAGTTCATCAGGTAAATCTCGCCAGTAGCCTCCCGGAGGTACTAAAGAAAGTATTTCAGCTTTCCGTTTTGGATATGTCTGTCCTGGAGAAGATGGAACATCTGTTTTAAATAATTCACCAGCTTTCAAGGCATCTTTCATTGTCATGATTCTAGAATATGGTGATGGCCAGCAAAATGTTACATGCTTTGCCAAATCTTTTCTGATACCAACAAGAATTAGACGCTCTCGTTTTTGAGGGACTTGATAAAAAACTGCTTTTAATACTCGCGGAGAGACTAATGTATATCCAAGTTCATCAATAATATCTGTTATTGTTTCAATGGTTTTCCCGTTCTCATGCTTTAAAATTCCTCGCACATTTTCTGCCAAAATCACTTTAGGATTAGTTTCTTGAACTGCTCTGGCAAATTCAAAGAATAAAGTTCCT
>JANOXZ010000781.1:0-9025 GCA_031418695.1 Synechococcales cyanobacterium VAR_35_metabat_10 | reverse complement strand
CAAAAGCATCCGGATCTTCTTTTGCTTCGCTGCTCCCCTGACCACTGCTGCCCCCTTGACCGGCTTGGCCACTTTTACCCCGACTCTGATAACCCGGATTCACAATTTTGCTGGCATCAAAGGTCGAGCTGGTCGGCAACGATCCACTCATTGGCATACTCTGTACCTGATAGCTAGGCAAGCGCGGCATTAAGGCAAAGACTACTAATCCTAAGGCTAACGCTGTCACCAGCAACTTACTCAAACTTTTCACCGGTAAGGCCGCAGCTTGGCCTTGAAAAGTTTCCCGCTGAAGCTCTAAAACTGGTAGCTTTAAACGCGATCGATAGTCCAAAACCATCACCGGCAACGCTAAAGCCAAAAATACCAACAGCATCGGGGCAAAAGCCATAGTTTGCCCGATCGTTGCTGCCACCGAAATTAAAATGACTCCAATAATAATTGAGTAGCCCAAATCTTTGCGACGGGGCATATCGAAAGTATGGATGGCCTGCACCTCTACCAGTAACTCGGCCAGTACCATGCGGGTATCGTTCAAGTTACCCAGCAAATTTTGAAAGAAATGAAACAATGCCACTAACAACGCAGCAGCCAAAGCAAATTTAATCCCTATTTGGGGACGTTGCCGCTGTCGCCAGCTCCAGGTGGCCCCCACTAAACTGAGGGGCACTGCCCAGATGCTCATTTGGGTCTCGGCGGCTACATCGGTAGCCATGATTCCGATCGATACCATCAACTGAATCAACACGCGCAGCATCAGCGAGTTTTCGGGATCGACTATTGGACGAGCAGAAAATAGTCGATTGGCTGTCATTTGTTAAGATTTTTAAGAAGCTGGAGGTGGCGCTTCCTTAGTATTCCCAGTTAAGACCTGATTTGTTTCATCTGTAATTTCTGGTGGGGATATTTTTCCAGCAGTCAAGTCACCACTGGGTTCGTTGCTGTAATCCTTTACTTCTGTTTCCCAGGGAAAGATAGGAGGCTCTTGATCGACTTCAGTTATCAACCGTTTCTTCATTAAAAAATACACGCGCTTATTCACCATTGCTATTTACCTCCATGCAACTAAAATTGACGCAACAATCAACAGATCACAGTTTGATTGTTAAAGTCAAAAACTGCCATCATATTAATCATTTCGTGACATCCCTACAAGATGAGACTTGAGTTCTGTCTAATTAGTTGCACCGAAGACACTGTTCTGTATGGAATATTCCAAGTTCTGAGGGAGTGATCCGGCATGATTGGGAATCCGGAAACATCGCGTTAAAATAAGCTTTCTTCGCAATTTGGCTTATGACCCTCACCCAACAAATCCACAACTTGGTCGAAGCTGCCCCGGCTGACCTTCAGACCTCGATCGCCGCTTTGTCTCCCGCTCTAGAACAGGCAGCAATCAAACTAAAACACCTGCAATACTGGGTCGGAGTCAGCACCACCGGCCAATGGATGGCCACCACCTTACAAAATCGTCAGTCTCAGCAAGAAATCAGGGTGATCTATTGTTTTGCCACGGTTGCCGACCTTCAGGTCTCTTATGGGGCAGCGATCGCTTCAGCAGAACTACCGGTAATTGATCTGTTGTTTCAGTTGACGGCGTTGGATGACATCGATCGGTTGGTTTTCTTGGATAGTGCTGATGATAGTCAGGGACGGCATGTGAGTAAGCTCGATTTACAGCAGTCGATCGAAAAACAACTAAGATCTGTCGCCACTCTACCACCAGATAATTTCTGCTAAATTCTTTGGCGGTAATATATAGTTTTGTGCGAACTAAGTTATCGAAAGATTGCGAAAGCTTCATATATGGGGCTACTAAAATTAATATAGTAAGTACCATCACTCGCGGACTATTTTGGTCACTAATAGCCAGAAAGCTCTGTCCGCCTAGCTGCTGGATAAATCCTCCTTAAGAAAATATTCATATAAGATTATGAGCAACATCACAAAATATCGGATGGTCTGCACGCTTTCTTTTAGCGATATCTATGGTCAGATCGTGGTGTGGTTAATGGTAATTTTCGTGAGCTTGGCCTCGGCCCTGTCTCTGTGGAGCAGCGCTCGCCAAATTTATGCCATGGCCACAGTGGGTCTAATCTTGGTGCTGTCTTTACCATTCTTGCTGTTTGCCTTTGTCACCACCCTGCTGAATCACTTAGAGTTCTTGCCACTAGAAGATACCGAAACTACTCGTACTACTTCTCGAACTCTAGCTGGGACTGCTAGTCGCTAAGAAGTTCTCAAGCAAAAAGCGACCCAAATGTTTTGGGTCGCTTTTTGCATCAAACCAATACTAAATATTAGCGATCGGCCAATTTTCTGCTCGTTGGTAATTGTTCATGTCAGTAAACTTGCGCAGCTCCACCCGGGAAAAAGATAGTTCGGGGGCAGCTTCGATCCACTGGAGATTAAGATCTTGCAAAGTGTGGCTCAAAGCCTGTTGATCGAACTCCTGTTGCACATTACCAAAGTAGGCAATGGTGATGTGGGCAGTAAAGTGATACTGCTGCTCGACCCCTAACGACATCAAACCAGGGTTTTGATAGACCGATCGACGGAAAGCCAAAACTCGATCGTAGCTTTCTTCATTGGCGGGCACCAAACTGACCGAAATTGCTCTGGGACGCAGCATTAAGCCCATGATTTGCCAACGCACCGGCTCGGCACTGGTGGATTGATATCCGGCAATCCCTGCCGCAATTTGCTGACGCAGGTTGTCTTCAAAAGTGGGATCTTGATCGGCTAGATTGTGGTAAGAATTCGCCCAAACCAAATCGGCCACCGTCATGTGGAAGCCCTCTGGCGACACCAAAGCAACTAAGTCTGGAGCCACCTGTTTGGCGATTTGCTCTTGGCACTGCTGCAAATTTTCATAGAGCTTACTATTAGCAGCATCTTGGTTGGCCGTGGGGGTAATAATCGAATACCCCGAAAACTCTACTGGCACCCGCTGTTGGCCTTGCAACTTAAACTTTGGCGATTCCTGCAAAGTGTTGACCTGCGTGGCATAGGTGTCGGGCAAAGTCAGTTTTGCCACTCGATTGAGGTAGCTATGGTAATTGTCATCCATGTTCGATCGACTCCTTGGCTGTTACAGATGGCAACAAAATTATGATTTGTTTAAGATTACTTCGTGCCTATACCCACGATATCGGATTGGGGGACGAGATTTGCATTGATTTTTCTTTATATTTACTGATGTGCCAGCACTTTTCGGGCGACCTGCCGTTCGGCTGTTCAATTTGCGTGGCATAATAGCCAGAACACACCTTAAAGCGAGTCACGTCGTGCCTTTACTCACAACTGGTAAATCTTTCTGTCAAGACCTTGAAAAGCATGGTTCTTTGGGCGTTTACGCTCCCCTCGAAGGGGGCTACGAAGGCCGCTATCAGCGGCGACTGCGCACCAAAGGCTATCAAAGTGTGCGTCTATTAGCCAGAGGTCTAGGTGATTTGTCTTCTTATCTCACCGCCATTCACGGCGTTCGCCCTGCCCACCTCGGTAAAAAAGATATTCGGATACAGTATGTGCTGCCGGTGATTCAAACTCACCTAGATACTTTGCCCAAAGGCTCCTGTGGCTTGGTATTGTGGTTAGTAGATGGACATATTTTGACTGGGGAAGAGCTAACTTATTTAGCTAGTCTGCCGCAATTAATCCCAGAAGTTAAGGTGGTGGTGGAATTGGGTGGTGAACGCTATTTCCGCTGGACAAAACTGACTCCTGAACTAGTTTATGCCTAGAGTAATGCAAGTCAAACAACAAATATCCGCCGTAATTTTTGACATGGACGGAGTTTTGGCGGATACGATCGACCTCCATTACCAATCTTGGCAGCGAGTAGCAGATGAATGGCAGATTCTTTTTAGTAAAGAGGACTACTCGCAGATTTTGGGGATGAAGCGGGAAGAGAGTGTCGATTATCTGTTGCGGAATCACACCGTAGATGCAGGCACTCGTTTAGAGATGCTGCGCCGTAAAAACGACTATTACTTGGAATTAGTGGAAACTTTAAACTCCGATCGATTGTTGCCAGGAGTCCAACAGCTATTGGCTGAACTCCAAGCGGCACAAATGCGCATTGCCTTGGGGTCTTCCAGCAAAAATGCTGCTTTGATTTTGCAAAAACTCGGGATTGATAATCTATTTGAAGTGGTTGCTGATGGCAATAGTGTCCCGAATTCCAAGCCTTCCCCGGAAGTGTTTCAGAAAGCTGCGGAATTGTTAGGCTTGCCCGCTGACGAGTGTTTAGTGATTGAAGATGCTGCTGCTGGGGTGGAAGCCGCCAAAGCAGCAGGCATGATCGTGCTGGGAGTTGGCCCTAATGATCGATTGCAACATGCAGATTTAGTACTAGATAGTCTAGCCGACTGTTCTTGGTCGGCATTAATAAATCAATTAGGACTTTCTTCTTCTCCAGCCGAATAGCTGGGACTGTCGTTATATAAGGCATCTAGACGACTGCGAGCATCGTCAACATCGATCGATTTCATTACTAACAGTGGTTCGCTGGTGATACGACCGTTGCCATCGAGCATTTCGGGATGAACTGGGTGGCCGTTGTTCGGTACATAAGGACGCTGGGCTTCGATGCCAAAATGCACTAGGCTGCGAATTAGATTACTAATGGCTAAAAAAGCCAGAATTGTAAAAGCAATTAAATATATAGTTTGTAACATATTGGCCTGAAAGATTAAGGCTACCAAAGAATTCTACTAGAAAAATTTTACTGAGGTTGGTGATCGGAAGAAGGAAACTGTCGAAAGCGGGTAGATACCTGCCAGCATTCTCCGACCAATTTGTGCCATGTAAGCATGGTACTAGGTTCAATCCCTACTTGGCCATCAGTAGCATTAAACAACATTTGAGCTGCCCGCACTTCTTGCTGAGCATTTTTTACTCTAGCCATTAGGTCATTTTGGTCAGAAACCGTCAAAAAACCGATGCTTTCGGTTTCTAGGAGATGAATGGATCGATCGAACCAATGGGCAAAATCTGCCAGCAACGGTTGGAGAATGGTTTTTAGTAAACTTTGCTCTGAAGGTTGAGAGGGCGGTTGGGAGGGAATCATGGATTATGTAGATAAGTAACTTTTATTAATCCCTCAATTCTAACCCGATTTTACAATTCTTTACTTTTACTTGAGCAAGGATTAATAATTGATGGCTTTTGTGAGAAACAGCGGCTTTCCATCAAGGTTTTCCGGTATTACCAAATTTTCATCAAAAACTCCAAAGGCGCTAAGATAATGGTTGGATTTACGTCATTGTGGGAACATCGATATCATGTCTACTGAGGATCGGCTACAGGAAGTAGTAGAAGAAATTTATCTACCAAAGACCAATGAGTCGGAGAGCCTAAAGAAGATTCGGCATACTACCTCTCATGTCATGGCTATGGCTGTGCAGAAGCTGTTTCCTAAAGCCCAGGTAACGATCGGCCCTTGGATTGACAATGGTTTTTACTACGATTTTGATGTGGCGGAAGCTTTTACTGATCAAGACCTGAAAGCGATCAAGAAAGAAATGATCAAAATCATCAATCAAAAGCTGTCAGTAACTCGGGAAGAAGTGACTCGGGCTGAAGCGGAGCAAAGAATTCAGGCAATCAATGAGCCATACAAGCTAGAAATCTTGGGGGATATTAAGACTGAACCAATTACTATTTATCACCTAGGCGATAAGTGGTGGGATTTGTGCGCGGGGCCACACGTAGAAAACACGGGTGAGTTGGATCCAAAGTCGATCGAGCTAGAAAGTGTCGCAGGTGCCTATTGGCGTGGTGATGAAAAGCGGGCGCAGCTCCAGCGGATCTACGGAACGGCCTGGGAAAATCCGGCGCAGTTGGCGGAATATAAGCGTCGCAAAGAAGAAGCTCTGAAGCGTGATCATCGCAAGCTGGGTAAAGAACTGGGGCTGTTTATTTTCTCCGATTCTGTGGGTGCCGGGTTCCCGTTGTGGACTCCTAAGGGGACTGTGTTGCGATCGACCCTAGAAGATTTTCTGAAAAAAGAACAGATGAAGCGGGGCTACCAACAGGTCGTTACTCCTCACGTTGCCAAGGTAGATTTATTTAAGATCTCTGGGCATTGGCAGAAATATAAGGAAGACATGTTCCCATTGATGCGGGAAACCGAGGATGTGGATCTGGGTACTAAGTCGGAGGCCGAGATTCGATCGTTGGCTCAAGGTCGGGCGATTTCGATCAATGCAGAAGATGGCACTGCCAAAAGTACCGCTGAGTTACTGGCAGAAGTGCGGGAACAAGGTTTTGTATTGAAGCCAATGAACTGTCCTTTCCACATCCAGATCTATAAAAGTGAGCTTCGTTCTTATCGGGAGTTGCCAATGCGCTTGGCCGAATTTGGCACAGTATATCGCTACGAGCAGTCTGGCGAACTGGGTGGTTTGACTCGGGTACGCGGCTTTACTGTGGATGACTCTCACTTGTTTGTGACACCAGATCAGCTCGATGCTGAGTTCTTGAAAGTTGTGGATCTAATTTTGACAGTGTTCAAAGCTCTGAACCTGAAGAAATTCCGCGCCCGTCTCAGCTTCCGCGATCCAGAGTTAAAAGATAAATATATTGGCTCTGATGAAGCCTGGGAAAAAGCTCAAGGTGCCATCCGGCGGGCAGTAGAGAAGTTGGACATCGATCATTTTGAGGGCATTGGTGAAGCGGCTTTTTATGGTCCAAAGCTAGACTTTATTTTTCAAGATGTCTTGGAAAGAGAATGGCAGCTCGGAACAGTCCAAGTAGACTACAACTTGCCTGAGCGCTTTGATTTGGAATATGTCTCGGAAGACGGCACCCGCCAGCGACCAGTCATGATTCACCGCGCACCTTTTGGTTCATTAGAAAGATTGATCGGCATCTTAATCGAAGAATACGCTGGTGACTTCCCGATCTGGTTAGCGCCAGTCCAAATTCGCCTGGTGCCAGTGGCTCCCGATTTCTTGGAGTATGCTCGGACTGTGACCGATCGACTATTAATGGCGGGCATCCGTGCCGAGCTAGATACTAGTAACGATCGACTAGGCAAAATGATTCGCAATGTGGAAAAAGCTAAGGTTCCAGTAGTGGGCATCGTAGGTGCTAACGAAATGGAGGCTCAGACTATGAGTGTCCGGACTCGCGCTGGTGGTGAACTGGGTGCAATGCCGGTGGATGCAGTGGTCGATCGACTTCTGGCGGCAATCAATAACTATGGTGGCTTCTAATGACTGGACAACTACAACCACCAACCGACTGGATGGAAATTGGTCTCATCGTTGCTCCTCAAGGCTTAAAGGGCGAGATGCGGGTTTATCCCCATAGCGATTTCCCGGAGCGCTTTGAGGAACCAGGTGAGCGCTGGCTTTATAGTGAAGGTTTAGCTACTCCTCAGTCGGTACAACTACAGCGCGGTTACTACATTCCCGGCAAAGATCTGTATGTGATCAAGTTGGCTAATGTGGATAGCCGCAATCAGGCGGAGGCGATGCGGGGCAAGATGTTGGTCGTGCCTACTACCGATCGACTGGAGCTAGATGAGGGCGAATATCATGTGTTGGACTTAATTGGTCTGCGGGTATTTTTGCAGGAAACTGGTGCCGAGATTGGGGTGGTGGTAGATATGATGAAAACTGGCAATGATTTGCTGGTGATCAAAACAGGTGACAAAGAGGTGATGGTGCCTTTTGTGGCTTCGATCGTGCCGGTAGTCAATATGGTCGATCGCCGCATCGAGATTACTCCTCCCGCTGGACTCTTATCACTTAATGATTAGTTACCTCTCCGTTCCAAATCAGCATGTCATGGACTAGAATGCTGTCAGACTCAACAATTCTAGGACGCTACTATGACAGCCTACTCCAATCAAGAACTGACTAGTATTGCTAACGCCGCCATGACCACTGGTATGGCAGTTGCCATGGCCGATATGGGACTGATTTCCAGCGCGATCGAAGCCGTAGCCATGACCAAAGAAATCATGGGCGCAGCCGCGAAGTACCCCAACAACACCCTAATTCAAGCCGCATTTTCGGAAACAGCAATCAAAGCTGGCACCATCAAAATGGACAAACCAGATGTCAAAGCCGAAGACATTAAATCTGGAGTCTTTGTAGACAAGGCGATTGCCACTGTCCAAGCTGTTCTTACTACCCTCGAAGGCAAAGCCACCGCCGACGAAATCAAAGAATATAAAACCTTGATCTACGCCGTTGGTGAAGCCGTAGCCAACGCTGCTGGTAGTGGTCTGTTTGGTTCCGGCGCAACTAAAGTTAGCCCCGAAGAAGCCGCAGCACTTGCCAAAATCAAAGCAGCCCTGGGAATTTAGTCTGGGTGTAAGGAGTGGCAAGCATGTTGAAATTTGCCACTCTTTATCTATTTGTACAATCAGTGATTGTGCTGGCCGGATTGCTGCTTTTCCCGGTTAGGATAGAGGTTGCAATCCTCCCACATTTTTCTGTCATGAAGTTTCTTTGTCAGCAAGCCGATCTTAGCTCCAGTCTTTCGTTGGTGAGCCGAGCAGTCTCGGGTAAGCCCAGCCTGCCAATTTTGACCAATATCAAATTGGTAGCCACTGCTGGACGAGTGCAGTTGACCGGGTTTGATCTGAGTTTGGGCATCCAGACTAGTTTTGGGGCAGAGGTAAGCGAAGCGGGGGAAATTGCCCTGCCTGCAAAATTGTTGAATGACATTGTTTCCCGGTTACCCAGCGGCGAGATTACGATCGAACAAAATGATTCTCAGAATGGCGATGGCATTGTGGTGACAGTGAAATCTAAGACTGGCACTTATCAGGTACGGGGCATGGATGCCACCGAGTTCCCGGAGTTGCCAGAGCCAGAGGATGGTGAAATTCAACATTTGCCGATCGCCGCTTTGATTGATGGTTTGCGGGGAGCATTGATTGCTTGTAGCCAAGATGAAACCAAGCCGATTTTGACTGGGGTGAATTTTAAGTTAGAGGCCGAGAAGCTAGAGTTTGCGGCTACTGATGGCCACCGGTTAGGGGTGGTGGAGACTTTTCTGGAGGCGG
>JANOXZ010000780.1:0-3363 GCA_031418695.1 Synechococcales cyanobacterium VAR_35_metabat_10 | reverse complement strand
TCAGTATTTTCATCAGTAAATGTAGCTAAATCACGACCTTCTGCATAATACACTTGCATTTTCTCCGCCGCGATTTCCAAATCTGTTTTGACTTTTAGTCCTTCTCGGATGATTTTAGAAGTAACCTCTAAGACCTCCAACTGTTCAGAAACAGTCATTGTTTTGAGAGCGGCTAACAATTCCAGCTTAGTCATGGCTTAATACATCTCATCTACAAGCATCTAAATTCTAATCGATCAACTCAAAATCAGCAAAGTCAAATCCCGGCACCACCACACAGCCCACCAACGAATACCCTGCATTTCCAACAACTGGCTGTGCCCGTTGCCACCAATTGGGCGGCACGATCGATTGAAAACAAAAATCTCGCCCCAAAAAAATCGGTGCAGTCTCTTGATCTAAATTTTCAGCCACCCCCAACTCCAAAGGATCGCCAGCTTGATGAAACCATAGCTCCGCCGACTTCACCCGATGCCACAGGGAACTGTGACCTGTGGGCAGCAAAAACAATATAGATGTGCCCGCTGATCGATCACCCCCATAGCCCTCTGGCAAAACCCCTTGAGGCAAAGTGATATTCGATCGCCAAGTCTCCTTGTAAAAACCACCTTCTGGATGAGCCTGCAAACCCAACGCCTGTATCAATTCCTGCGCAGCAGCAGTCGGAAGCGGTAAATCTGAAGCCATCGCCATTTCATCCCATCGATTAGGTGCGGGATCAAGGATAGCAAAGAACTTACTGCCCATCGAAAATATTTCAATCCCGACTCTTTTAGTCGGGATTGGTTGACAGTTTCAAACCCCGCAATTACTATGTGTTCAATCGGTTAAACAATCTTCCAAATTTCATCAAGAGACGTATTACCCATGACCCAAGCAACTCTCTCCACCACCACCGCCGCTAAAGGACTAGCCTGTAAAGAATGTGGTGCCGAGTACGAACTGAAGCCCGTCCATATCTGTGAATTCTGCTTTGGGCCATTGGAAGTCCAATACGACTACGAATATTTGAAGACCTTTGTGACCCGCGAGCGCATCCAGTCTGGTCCTAACTCCATCTGGCGCTACAAAGACCTATTGCCCGTTGCCAAAGACCCGATCGATGTGGGCACCGGCATGACCCCCTTAGTAAGATCCAACCGTTTGGCGCGTCGCCTCGGCTTGAAGAACCTCTACATCAAAAACGACGCAGTCAACATGCCCACATTGAGCTTTAAAGACCGAGTGGTTTCGATCGCCCTCTCTAAAGCACGCGAATTTGGTTTCTCTACTGTTTCTTGTGCCAGCACCGGCAACCTTGCCAACTCCACCGCCGCGATCGCTGCCTACGCCGGTTTAGACTGCTGCGTATTCATTCCTTCTGACCTAGAAGCTGGTAAAGTACTGGGCACCGTCATCTATGGCCCTAAAGTAATGGCCGTTGAAGGCAACTATGACCAAGTTAACCGCCTCTGTTGCGAAGTAGCCAACACCCACGGTTGGGGCTTCGTAAATATCAACTTGCGCCCTTATTACTCCGAAGGCTCTAAGACCCTAGGTTACGAAGTAGCTGAACAACTCGGTTGGGAATTACCCGACCACATCGTTGCTCCCTTGGCCTCTGGATCCTTGTTTACCAAGATTCATAAAGGTTTCCAAGAATTCGTCAAACTCGGTTTAGTCGATGCCAAGGATGTGCGCTTTAGTGGTGCCCAAGCTGAAGGCTGTTCACCGATCGCCAAAGCATTTGCAGACGGTCGTGATTTTGTAGTTCCAGTTAAACCCAACACGATCGCTAAATCCTTGGCCATTGGCAACCCTGCTGATGCCATCTATGCCTTAGAAGTAGCCAGAAAAACTAACGGCAGCATTACTTCTGTTACTGATGCTGAAATCATCGAAGGCATGAAGCTCTTGGCTGAAACCGAAGGTATCTTCACCGAAACTGCTGGTGGCACCACCGTTGCAGTGCTGAAAAAGCTAGCTGAATCTGGTCAAATTAACCCCGATGAAAAAACCGTAGTTTACATCACCGGCAACGGTCTGAAGACCCAAGAAGCTATTCAAGGCTATGTCGGCGAACCACTGACGATCGAAGCAAACATAGAAAGCTTCGAGCGGGCATGGGAGCGCTCTCAAACCCTCGATCGCTTAGATTGGCAGCAAGTTCTGGTTTAATCTTTGTAATAGTGCATCACCCAATATCAACACCGTTTTTTGGAATAATCAATTCATGTCCGTTAAAATTTTAGTCCCTACCACTCTCCAACCTTTTACTAACAATCAGCCTACGATCGATTGTGATGGTAATAGTATTGCTGATTTACTTGAACAACTAGAAGTAAAGTGTCCCGGCATTAAGGCCAGACTATGTGATGACAGCGGCCAGCCTCGACGTTTCTTAAACCTTTATGTAAATGATGAAGATATTCGTTTTTTGGAAGGTACTGCGACCGTCTTAGCTGATGGTGATAAAGTTAGTATTGTGCCCGCAGTTGCGGGTGGCTAATGCTATTGATGATAATAAAAAAGATTGTATAAACAAAAATCAGAGTAGTTACTCTGATTTTTTTCTGGATTGACGATATTACCAAAGCGTTTTACAGATAAAAACATGACTATTCACAAACGAGTATTAGTTATTGATCGTGAATGGTTTAATCGAGCAGCAATCAATGTTGCTCCCGATTTAATTGGTTGTACATTAGTACGACAACTCCCTGATGGGCAACAGTTGCGAGGACTCATTGTCGAGACAGAGGCATACCAATCAGGAGATCCAGCTTGTCATGCCTATCAGAAAAAAACCAAGCGCAATCAAGTTATGTTCGGTGCGCCGGGATATGTGTACGTATATTTGATTTATGGCGTGTATCATTGTGTAAATATAGTGACCGATCGCGATGGTGAAGCAAGTGCGGTATTGATTCGGGCATTGGAGCTAGATACTGAAACGTTGAACATAATTTCAATCTCACCGCAAGAAAAGTTAGCAAGAGTTGCCGCCGGACCAGGTAAGCTCTGTCGAGCAATGCAAATCGATCTGAGCCTCTATGGGACAAAGCTAGAAGAAGGGCAATCTCTATGGATAGAAGAGCGATCGACAGGTTTCCAAGCAATGTTAGATATCGACCAAATTAGGCTGATCCAGACTACTCGCATCGGACTGACACAAGGGGTGGAATTACCCTGGCGCTGGTATCTAAAGGATTGTCCAGCCGTCTCCAAGCGGTAAAACTTAATTCCTCTGATAACGTACTAAGTTCCTAAGTGAAAATGCACCAACTACATCATCCCTTTAAATAGACCTTGAGGGCGGAATAGCAAGGTTAATACCATTACTAATAATGCTACAGCTAACTTAAAATCGGCACCAACGATCGG
>JANOXZ010000779.1:0-1808 GCA_031418695.1 Synechococcales cyanobacterium VAR_35_metabat_10 | reverse complement strand
GGGCAATTGGTCTTGCTCTATTACCCGTAGTCCAATGATGATTAGTACGACTAGGCGCACTACGGTCGAAAAAAATAGTACCCGCAACAGTTGCTTCCAGCGCTTCAAATGGTGATTCCTTTGAAATAAAAATAGACTGTGAAATGAAAAAACAGCGGTGCTGTGTATGTGAGGCTATCAATTCGATCGAGAATGCCGCCATGACCCGGAATTGAATTGCCGCTGTCTTTGACTCCTAAATCTCGTTTGAGAGCCGAGATAGTCACATCTCCAACAAAACCAGCATAGCTAATGATTAATCCAACGGCCAAAGAATGGAGCCAGTCAAAAGGAGTTAGCCAGGGAGCGATCGCCATAGCTAAGACCGTGGTGGTGGCCATGCCACCTAATAGACCTTCCCAGGTTTTATTGGGACTCACCTTAGGCGTAACTGGATGAAGACCGATCGATTTACCCCAAATAAATTGGGCAATATCGTTGATGGCTGTCAGAAACACTAAATACAAAGTTAACCCAGCACTACCGGCGATCGGGTTGCCATGATTAGGTAACAACAGCAAATAAGCCAGATGCCCCAAGCTAAAAACGGTCAGCATTAATCCCCAATGAATTGTCCCGATCGCCTTCAAGAATCCCTGGGTTTCACCAGCAATTACCATCCGCATGGGCAAAAACAAAAATACATACACCGGGACAAAAATCAGAAACATGCTGTACCAATGCAAAGAGATTAAATAGTACTGAATAATAATGCCCAAATATGCCCAAAATAATACTCGTCGATCGGCGCGTCGAGTGGGAATTAGTGAAACATATTCTTTAAATGCTAAAAAGCTCAAGAACCCGCACAGAAACAGAGCTATGGGGTGAATGGTGATGAGTACTAGGGCGAAAATTGCCACAATCCACCACCAAGAAATCAGCCTTTTTTGCAATTCAACTTGTCGATAGGCCGGAATCAAAAATACTACCAGGCTGGCTACTCCTAACAGCGAAAAAATCATTCCCAAAGCCCACAGTACATTAGGGGCTGGTAGATTCCACAGCATCTTTTTTAGTTCCTGTTAATGTGCTATTAATGCGATTAAATATTGTCAAAACTGATAAACCAATCAAGACCATCCATACCCAATCTAACCAAGGGCTGGGGAATACTCCAAAAACAAAGAGTACTGCAATGATGCTAAACATCACGCCCCGATCGGTCTTATACATGGGGCCATCATATTGGCGTTCACTTCCCACTACCAGCCCCATTACCCCAGCCATTTCGCTAATGATCGAAAGTACTACAATGATCACCACTAAATAGCCAGAGACACCTGGTAACAATCCAAAGGGCAAATAGATCGCAGCATCAAAGACCACATCAGCCAACTCATTTAAAATTGCACCCAATGTTGATGTCATTTGATGTTCTCTTGCTAACACCCCATCAATGACATTGAGCGCTGCCCGCACTACCATGAGCAGCGGCACCAATATTAGTAGAGAGTTGTTCCAGAGAATCAAGCCACCACAGCCGATCGCTAGACTAGTTGTAAAAATCGTCACTTGATTTGGCGTTACACCAATCTTGGCTAGCCAAGGCACGATCGGTCGGAGTAAGTTTTGTGATGCTGGCTTGAGCTGATAAATGGTTGGCATAGAAACCTCAAAGATCTGCTCATGCTACAGCAGTCTAATCGCCAATTCCAAAGCGGCCAGCTAAATCGGGGGTAAAAGGTAAGATGGTAGCGATCATGAGGAACAGCGCCAACAAGGTAATAGCTGCTCTGGTGTCATCTGGTTCCGATAACTCATCCAAA
>JANOXZ010000778.1:0-7540 GCA_031418695.1 Synechococcales cyanobacterium VAR_35_metabat_10 | reverse complement strand
GCCGCAGATTTGGTAATTGGTGCTGATGGGCGTAATTCGATCGTGCGTCAACAAGCCAATTTAGAGCTGAAGCAAGATGCCCAAAGCTTTGATATTGTATGGTTCAAATTACCCAGTCGCCCTGCTTTTCAAGCTGAAAATGTGTTTTATTCTGTGTTGCGAGGACAAGATGCCTTTGGCGTATTTCAAGGCTCTGAGGGCAAGTTACAGGTGGGCTGGTCGTTTGATCGCCTTTGGCGCAAGCAAAGCTATCGGGATAATTCGATCGATTGGCAAAAAGTTGATTGGGCTGAAAAACTAGCAGCGGCGGCTCCTGATTGGTTAGCTACTCATTTTCGTGAACAAAAAGAGGAGATCGAGCGACCACTACTACTATCGATCATTGTAGGGCGTTGTCCTCAATGGCATGTGCCTGGATTATTATTGTTGGGCGATGCCGCACATCCCATGTCCCCGATCCGCGCCCAGGGCATTAATATGGCTTTACGAGATGTCATAGTTGCCACTAATCATCTGGTGCCAGTGTTGCAGCAGCCAGCTAATTTAGCAGTAATTGATCTTGCACTTGCTCAAATTCAAGCCGAACGAGAACCAGAAATTATTGAGATTCAACGACTACAAAGAGCTGAGGTTGCTCAAGCTGAACTAATGCACAACTACCCAATTTTGCGACATACGGTGAGTCGATTGGCTCCGCTGATACGAGGAAGAATTAGAAAATCTTGGCTCGATCGGCAACTTCAGTTACGCCAAGGCTTTACCCAAGTACGTTTGAAAACATAAAAGATCTTTGACAATCAATACGAGTACATCATCAGCAGGCTGTTTCTTCATATAGCTCTAGAGGTAAGCCATCTGGGTCAGCAAAGAAAACAAAACGACGGTTGGTGTATTCATCAATTTTGACTTCTTCTACTGGGATGCTCATGCTTTCTAGTTTTTGCTTCCATTGCATAACATCTGCCACTGCAAATGCTAGATGTCTTAGTCCTTGTGCCTCGGGATAGGACAGTCGCGGCGGTGCATTGGAGAATGAAAAGAGTTCAATCTGGGAACCATCGGGCAATAAAAGATCAAGTTTGTAAGAACTGCGGTCTGCTCGAAAGTTTTCAGCCAAAACTCGTAGACCAAGAACTTCTGTGTAAAAATTCTTGGATACTTCGTAATCCGAACAAATGATGGCAATGTGATGAATTCGACGTAATACCATGTATCTAAAAGTGAATTATAGCAAGGATTGTTTTTCAAAACAAACAAGAAATGTTTTTCATACTTGTTGAGAATCATAAGAAGACTATTAAAGATAACAGTTTTAAGGGAAAAAAGGTTTCTTGAAACTCTTGATCATAAGTATTAGCTCGTAACGCCATCTTTCTTCGAGTAGTAAGTCGATTTTGCTAATGTTGGGCTGACGCAATAAATAAATGATGATTTTCAAAAGGGTAAAAATACCTTGAGGAAATTGCCTCTTAATCAGCGAAGAAAGCTCACTTTGATTGCAGCCGTAAAGTAAATCACCATGTTTTACAACACATTCAAAATTTAGATCTTGGATATTTCCATCAGCTATGAAGTTGGAGGTCACACTTTTCTCGTGAATACGGTATTTCAACAGTGGTTCAGGTAAATTAGCTAAGCGACCAACACTTGCCAATCGCATCCATAAACTATAATCCTCCACAGGCTTTTTATCCGAATATTTTCCAGCCTTGATTACAGCTTCTCTGCGAAAAGTTACGGAGGGATGCCACATTGACCATAATCTGATCAACCTAAGTACAATTGCTTCATGGGTTTGAGGCAACTCAAAGTGAATTTCTCCTGGTATTCCATCAGAAGAAAGCTTTCTAACTTGTGAGCCAACAGCGACAACATCTGGATTTGACTCCAAAAATGCAACTTGTTTTTCTAATCTATTCAATTCACAAATATCATCTCCGTCCATCCTGGCACAAAGTGATGTTAAAGACATTTCAACCATTGCTGATAAGCATTCATTAAGAGGTAATGGTTGATCCGTAATAACCCGACCAGGCATGATACCAGGAATCCATTTTTTGAGAATTGTTATGCTCTCATCTGTGGAGCCATTATCCCAAACAATTACTTCAAAATTTTGATAGGTCTGCTTATAGATTGATTCTAGACATTGTTCGAGATAAGGAGCTGCATTAAGTACTGGAATTATCCAGGTGACTTTTTTGGTAAGATCGCTATCATAAATCGGACTCATGGTCTTTATCCTTTTGATTGATGAAAATATTTATGCTGGTTGAAAATCTAAGATCCTGATTTGATCTTATGTTTGAAAGTTATAGAATAGATGAGGAAAAGATCTCTGCAATTCTTGGAAGAGCATGGCTTTGATACCATTTATGAGATTTGTTGGCAACTGCTTGCAATTGAGCTGTGCTCAAGTTACCTAATTTAGAACCCAACACTAAATAATTTTGGTTCATATATATTTCATCAGCCTCGGAAGCATCATATTCAGTGAGAATTGGTACTAAGCCATGAGCACAGTAAGCTGAAAAAACACCTGATTTGCCCAAACCACCAGGACATCTAAAATAATCCAAACAGCCTGCGAAAGAAGTCAATAGCAGCTCACTAATTTCGGGCTGAGAAAGAAACCCCATTTTGACTAGCCTTATTCCTATCTTGCTACATTCTGGTATTTCTACTGGGGGGCCAATATCGTAAATTTCATTTATTCCTAAAAGCTTGCAACTTTCCAGAAGCGCTGGAAAATGCTTTTGATAAATACGGGTGCGGGCTGGGCCACCAAAAATGATTAACCGGCGTTGACGATCTGTGAGTGGAAAAACTGTATCTGGCTCACCCATGTTAGAAAAGATTAGAACTTTAGTAACATTTTTAGCTGACCATTTTGATAACATTGCCTGCTGATAGGTACTATTTGTAATAATTATGTCGGCTATCTTGGCCAGACCACGAGAAATGCTGCTGTGAATTGGATTTAAAAAATTAAAAAAGAAAAACTGTTTCCAGTGCAATTTTGGCAATTCATGAAACATAACAATCAACTTGATTTTACGATTTTGTACTAATGATTTCAACGCATCTACAAACCAAAATGGGGTTCCCCTGCCAAATACACCTCTGAAGCTGGTGTTAAAATAAGGATAGGCGCTGAAATGAAGGATAATTACCTCAATATCTTCTGGCACAGATGAGTAAAGTGATTGTGGCTGATGATCTGGTAAGCGTATCAAAGGAAAATTATTAATAATGGTTGGTTCCACTTCTAAATCTATTCTGAAAACCAAAAATTGAGTCTTGAGTTGAGCATCTTTCAGCATTTGAGTTGCTAACAGTAGAGCATAATCAGCTACGCCATCGGCACAGTTTGGTGGGGAAGGAATAATTTGTAGGATTTTATCTGACATGTTCAACCTCTACTGTAATATTTGATGTAACTCGTTGATTCACACCAGCTACGCACTGAAAGATTGTGCTGGAATAAAGCTCGATCGAATTTTGCTCGGCAAATAGGCTCATTTGGGTGCGATCGCCAAATGTTGCTGGTGATTCTAATACATAGCGGGAGAGCGCTGGGGCAATTTCTGTTGGTATGGTTGAGTCTACTGCTAAACCTAACTGATAATGCTTAACTAGTTCTCCCATCAAGCCATAGTTAGAACTCAATACCGGTTTACCCGCAGCAGCCGCCAAAAGGAGAATTCCACTCATGCCAACGTGGCGTTGATAGGTTGCTAAAATCACATCTGCTGCTTGAAAATACTTGGGAACTTCACTTTCAGGGATAAAGTTATAAAATTCTAATATTTGAATTGGACGTGTTTGGCACAGTGCAGATATTTTGGGCTGAATTCGAGCTTGTTCCTCTGCATTAGTTTTACCCACAATCAGCAAGCAAAAATTCTGAGTGATTTCTGGGGGCAATATTTCGATCGCATCTAAAAGCTGATAAATCCCTTTCCGTTCATCTAAAGCTCCAAACAGCAGAAATACCCGACGATGTTGTTCCATACCCAACTTTGTGCGGAAACTAGACACATCACTAAGCATTGGAGGGCTAAGGCTAACAGGATCTGCCAGATGAAGCATCTTGGAGCTGTACTGATGAGATTGCAGTGCTTTAACCGCAAAGGGGTCAAGACAGAGCAGTTTATGTAGTTGAGATCGACGCAAAATCTGATCTATCGTGATTTTCTCCCGCCAATGCTGGATGTTTTTTTTCCAAGAAGGTTGATAGTTAGCAAAGGTAGTGTAATGAAAAGTGGGTCTAAAATAAATCCCCGAGAAAGGGCAAGGTGATTTTTTGCCAAAAGCTATGGGCAAAGCATAGGTATCTAGATACATAATGAGAGCGTAAGTTGTTTGGAGCTTTTGGGCATACTTACAAAAAACCTCCCACTCACGAAAATTGCGTATCGCCCGATTAACCCCTGAGTCACGGAGACCTAGAACAGCTTCTTCTGCTTCTGAAATAGGTACTAGGTTAATTTGGGGATGTTTAGAGCTAGAAACGGCTACCACTGTATCCTGATGGACATCATAAAACTGTGGTAAAACTACAATGTCGATTGCTCCAAAAAATCTTTCTTTGTCGGCATATTCAATTAAGCATTGAATGTAATTGCCATGATGACCACCCAAAGCCATGTCAAATAACATTAGTCTGGGTCGATTTTGAGTGAGCTGTGGGATAGAAGTAGCATCAATCATCAATTGCAATTCCATTTTACATTAGTTACCAGGTGATTCAGTATTTTTTGCCCATTCTATAAAGGAATTAATATCATTAAAGTAAGAGCTAGCATCTTGTAGTTTTTCTACTGGCCAATTCCACCATTGAATAGCGAGCAGTCTTTGGATAACTTCTGGTGGAAATCTGTAGCGAATAATTTTGGCCGGAGTGCCGCCAACAATTGCATAATCGGGAACATCCTTCACAACAACAGCTCCAGCAGCGACAACAGCCCCATTTCCTACTTTGATGCCGTCTTTGATAAAAGCTCTTGCTCCAATCCAAACATCATGACCAATTATAATGTCTTTTCTGTCTTCAAAACAATCTTTTGTGGCAAATGTAACGCCAGATTGTGTAAAAGTCGAAAAAAATACTGGATTAGTACTGACTAGATTTATTGGATGACCACCACATCCACTCAATATTTGAGGGCCTAAAGAGCAAAATTTCCCAATTTGTGTAAGATCTAGCTGTGTCCCAGAAGATACATAGCTGAAGTCTCCAATCAAGACATTGATTAAGCAACAATCGTGTTGGACTGTCACATTTTCACCGATAATAGTATCACTTACTAAAGTATTCTTTCCTATAGAAACATTATTACCAAAAGTCAGGTTTGCTCTGAGCTTTGAGCTAATACTCAAAGATAATGTGGGATTTTTTGCTCGATAATAAAAATATCTTGACTTGTAGAATAGAGGAGTTAAGAGCTCACTTATCAATTTCATCATTAAAATGGAACTCCACACTAATACTCTTAAACTTCAGGCTATCTTTTTTCTCTAAATCGCATGACTGGAAGTTGGTTGATTGACATTGATAACTTATTAATTTTACTCGGATCAAACTGAGTATTCTGTAAATGATGATCTGCAAAAGTATCCCGAATGATAAATGGTGGATGCTCTAAGGGGAGTGGTAAAGACTCCACTGGTAGATTTGCCCAAGGATTATCGGGATCGCTAGTATGAGTTGCTCCTTCACCAAAACCAATATTAGAAACTAGATTTACTTTGGGCATAATAGTGAGACCTGATTGAGTCCAACAGGTAAAAAACCACTGATAGTCCCATGTATATTGATTTGTATAAACATCTTTGAGGTTTCTGTTCCACACATAGCTAGCTCTTTTATCATCAAAAAATCGATCAAGCCATTCTCCTTCTAAAAACTCTAACCAATTATCCATAGTGAAACTATATTTTTCCCAGGCTCGTCGCCAGGTTGCCCAGCCCCAAATGATTGGGTAGCGGGAGTAATAATAGCTATATTTAATTTCTTTGTTGTAATTTAGTAAGTTATGATTACCGGAAATATGCATAATCCGATCATCATCTTTGTATTTATCTAGTAGGCTCTCACAAAAATGATAGAAATCAGGATGAGGCAAGCAGTCGTCTTCAAGAATAATGGCATCTTCTACTTGTTCAAATACCCAACTAATTCCCTGGGAGATGTTTACTCCACAACCTAGATTGTGTTCAGCATAACGTTTGAAAACTTCACAATCCCAATCAACTTGATCGATAATTGCTCGTGTTTCTGCACACTTCTCTGCCTCTCCAGGTTTGTCTGCTCTTGGACCATCTGCAATGACAAATAACTTTTTAGGTCGAAGCTGACGGATGGACTCAAAAACTTTTGCTGTGACATCTGGCCGTCTAAAAATGATGAATACAATGGGTTTTGAATAAGACATATAGGTGTAAAGATAACGAAGCTAGATGATTTAATACTGACTCTAAGTATACTAGTGAGTATTATCTAAGGTATTCAAAGTCTCTTCGGAAGAATAATACCAGATTTACCCGTCGGAATCAGGGGAAAGACCAAATATTAAAAGTTCCGATTGTTCTGATGAACTTGCTCCGAAGTCTCTTCCAGACAGTAAATCGCCAACCAGACCAAGCAGTCATATCTAGGTAGTGAAAAAATAACTCTCTCAAGGGATGTTTTTCAAAGCTATTCCAGGGCTTAGCTGTGCCTGCAAAGTGAACAATACATGGATTATTTACGGCATTATAATAATCAACTTCTTGATAAGGGCTCTCTTGCCAGGAAGAATAGTCAAAGAAATTAGGTGTTTGGTTCCATTGCGGCTCAATTTCTCCCCATTTTCCTGCAAACAACGCATTCATTGCTTCTTGATCATGATGTTGGACAAAGTCTTTATAGGTTTCAAGATATTGAAATAACTTAGTGCTAATATTTTCATCCCTCCACTTTTTTAAGTTAATTACGAGTACTCCAGAATTGAAGTACTTGTTTTCGGGCGAAATATTCAAATCTTGATATTTTTTAAGACCGTATGGTGAAGAAACAAAAGGGATGCTACTATCTTGTACAGCCAAGACATAGTTGTCTCCGATGTCTGTCTGCCACAGTTTCTGCAGATCTTGAATCACGATCAGATCACTGTCTAAATAAATGACTTTTTCGTAGTTAACTGGCAAAACATCAGCTAGCAATAACCGGTAATATACAGCCTTGTTGGCATGAGACAATACATCTTTAGCGAGAGGGAGATTATCGGGCAGTTCAACTGGCTCGGTAATCCAGTTAAAATCAACTGATTCTTTTCCTAAAGAAGCTAAGATTTTTGCCTTGTTAGATTCTTTAATTCCTCCGTCGATCGCGAAAATACAAACTTGTTGGCTGGCCGGTATATTTTCTAACATTGAACGTAGCATCACGGCCATATGCATTGCGTATCCATCATCAGCTGCACAGGCGATCGTAATCGGAAAGTCATTGGGTAGATTCATTTTTAACTATTTGTTCTGCTAAACAACTGGTGAATGG
>JANOXZ010000777.1:0-9535 GCA_031418695.1 Synechococcales cyanobacterium VAR_35_metabat_10 | reverse complement strand
CAACATCTTCAATTAGCTTCAAAGTATCCCGAAACTGGGCATCAGTCTCGCCAGGGAAAGCAACTATGACATCAGTACCCAAAGTGGCATCGGGTAGTTGGTGACGAATGGTATCAATAATTCGCCGATATTTTTCGTGACTATAGCCTCGTGCCATGGCTTTGAGTATGTCGTTATTGCCAGACTGAAAGGGAATATGAAAATGCTCACAGACTTTAGGTAGTTCTGCACAGGCCGTGATTAATCGATCGGTGAAGTAGCGGGGGTGGCTGGTAGCAAACCGGAATCGATCGACCCCCTCCACATCATGGATGTGATAAAGCAGATCGGTGAGGGTATGCAGGTTTTGGCCATTGGCTTTGGTGCCAGGTAAATCGCGACCATAGGCATCGATGTTTTGGCCGAGCAAAGTAACTTCTTTGTAGCCCTGTTGCCCGAGTTCGGTGATCTCCGATCGAATAGCATCGGGAGTCCGGGATTGTTCTACTCCCCGCACTCCTGGTACGACACAGTAGGTGCAGCGTTCGTTGCAGCCATAAATTACATTTACCCAAGCGCTGACTGTACTATCGCGGCGGGGTTTAGTGATGTCTTCTAAAATCTCGATTTGTTCGGTGGCGACTACTTGCTGACCGTTGAAAACTTGTTGGAGCAATTCATCGATGCGGTTGGCGTGCTGTGGCCCCATTACTAGGTCAATTTCTGGTACTCGGCGCAGGAGGGCTTCGCCTTCTTGCTGGGCTAGACAGCCGGATACAATCAAGGTCAGGTTAGGGTCTTGGCGTTTGCGTTCGACTTGTCTGCCCAGGTAAGAATAGACTTTTTGTTCGGCGCTGTCTCTGATGGTGCAGGTGTTGTAGACAATTAGATCAGAGGTTAATGGATCGTCGCACCAGTTAAAGCCCATGGATTCCAATATGCCGCCCATGCGCTCGGAGTCGGCTTTGTTCATTTGACAGCCGAAGGTGGTGATGTGGTAGCGGCGGGGGGAACTGGGGCGCATGGTTTTGGTCAATGTGGTTCTGTTAATTATAGAGGTTTGCTTGCTTAGCTATTTTATAAACCAGTATGGATCTGGGGGATCCGACCCCCAGACCCCCCACATTCTAGGCTTACTACCAGAAAAACTTAAGCTGGTGTTTTAACTTTAATTCTGGGGACTACAAAATAATCACCCCGATCGTCTACACCGATTTGTCCTAGAGATTCATCACCTGTGATCAACCTCGCACCTCGCTTACGAGTGAAGTAGCTCCAAGTCCATTGAATGAATACCACCAATTTATTATCAAATTCAATCAAATAGTAGATATGCACAAAGACCCAAATCAACCAGGCGAAGAATCCTGATAATTTCACCTTGCCAATGTCAGCCACCGCTGAATGGCGACCAATTACTGACAAACTGCCAGCATCATTGTATTCAAAAGCTGGCAAACTTGCTCCAGCTAACCGCTTGCTGATCAGATCCGCCACATATTTGCCTTCTTGGGTAGCAACTGGTGCCACTCCGGCTAACGAAGCACCATCAGGCTTGCGGAAGTTGGCCAAGTCACCAATCACAAAGATATCTGGATAGTCTTTAATGCTCAGATCAGATGCCACCATTACTCTACCCACCCGATCGAGTTCCACTCCAGTATTGTCAGCCAACATTTGACCTACGGGCGAAGCCTTCACCCCGGCTGCCCACAAAATAGTCCGAGCTGGCAATGTTTCGGTCTGCTCACCCTGACGGATGGTCACAACGTTATCGGCAATATTGGTCACAAGGGCTTTGGTCTGGACTTTCACACCCAATTTCACCAGCGATTCTTCTGCTTTGGCCGATAAATCTGGGGAGTAAGGAGGCAGCACCCGATCGAGTCCTTCCACTAAGACTATTTTGGCTTCAGCAGTATCGATGCTGCGAAAATCTTTCTTGAGAGTGCTGTAAGCTAACTCGGCAATTGCCCCAGCCAACTCCACCCCAGTCGGTCCACCACCCACAATTACGAAGGTCAGCCAAGCCCGCCGTTTTTCAAGATCATCTTCTTTTTCGGCGGCCTCAAAAGCCATAAAAATCCGTCGCCGCATTTCTAAAGCATCTTCGACGGTCTTTAAGCCCGGAGCTGTCTCTGCCCATTGGTCATTACCAAAATAGTGATGGCTGACTCCGGTGGCTACGATTAGGCTGTCATAAGTGATTTCGCTTTTACTGAGGGAAATTTTCTTTTGTTTTGGATCAATATCTCTGACCTGCCCCATCAGCACTTTGACATTCCTTTGCTTATTGAGGATCGATCGCAGGGGGGAAGAAATATCTGCTGGTGATAAACCACCGGTTGCCACCTGGTACAGTAGGGGCTGAAAGAGGTGAAAATTACGTTTATCGACCAGCGTAACCATTACACCATCAATGTTTCCTAAAGACATTGCTGCATGAAGTCCACCAAACCCCCCGCCAACAATAACGACATGATGGGAAGATTTTTTTGCAACTTCATTGGTCATGATTTGAGATTTCCTTAGTTAAATCCTGTTTAAGCTCTGTAGCCGCAATGTAAATTGATGAGGCTCAAGTATTTATACTTAATTATATTGCATCTTTACAGAAATACAAGTACTTCTGTAAAGATATTCAATGACCAATCCAGCTATCATCACTCAGAGATCATCATGGGCATATCACCAACCGGGTAAGTTTGCCCATAAACTACAGGGATTGATGCATGACTCAAAATTCAGCTAAATTGTATCAGTTGATATATTCCAATTTCAGCTAAGACCTTAAAGTTTGGGCTTTGGTCTGTAGCTTGTGAGCCATATCCATAGAAATAATAATTAATGGATAACTGGATATTGGATCGGTATTCTTGAACCAAAAGCATTATTCAATACATATCACAAAGCAAATCTGTGGTAGATTGAGGATTGATAGGGAATTCAAGAATGTAGAATTTTAACTGCTGCTGTTTAGTGAGTAAGTCTAGATGGAAATTTCATTAGTTATTTGTACCCGCAACCGTGCAGCTCAACTTGCTGACTGTTTAAAAAGCCTTCTACAAATCGAATACAATCATCATTGGGAATTAGTAATTGTTGATAATGGTTCAACAGACGACACAATTGATGTTATTGAACAGTTCCGATCGTCTTTTGATGGCAGATTGATCGTGTTAGCAGAGAATTCCCCTGGTTTGGCAAAGGCTAGAAACCGAGGATGGAAGGCAGCAAGTGGTAAGATAATTGTCTTTACAGATGATGATTGCTATCCAGATCCCAAACTACTGCAAAATTCTATAGCCTGCTTTGAAGAAAACACTAAAATTGGGTTTATTGGTGGCAGAATTTTACTTTATGACTCCACTGACTATCGAATAACTATACAAGAGAGCGAAGAAAGACAAGAGATTCCGCCATGTACTTTTATCAATGCGGGGCTAATTCAAGGAGCAAATTTTGCTTGTAGAAAAGAAGCAATAGAGTCGGTTAATGGATTTGATGAACTTCTCGGAGCAGGTACAAAGTTCCCTTGTGAGGATGTGGACATACTAGCAAGAATGTCTAGTATAGGTTGGTTTGGATTATACGATCCACGCCCTTTGGTTTATCATCATCATCGACGTAAAACTGAGTCAGAAGCTGTCCAGCTTAGGATACAGTATGATGAAGGGCGCGGAGCATATTATGCCAAATGCTTGGCAAATACTGCACTACGCAGAGTTTACTTAAAAAATTTGTATGGGAAACTACGATCACAGAGTTTAGATGTTACTTATCGAGAATTTTCCTCAGCAATCAAGTATCTTGCAACAGCTAATGCTCATAAATAAGGATTGACCAAATACTTTCGCCGGAGGTCTGCTCTGTAACAAGCTAATTCTACAAATGATTTCGGACTGCTGTAAAGATCTATATAAGCCGTTCGATCGCTGAAAGCGCAAGCGAAGCTATCGCCCCGTTAGCCTGACTCTCGTAACTACCACCAAACAAATTATAGTGATTTAGTAAATGGTATAAATTATAGACTACCTTGCGCTGCTGATAGCCCGCTGTTAGCGGATATACCGATTCATAGCCCGCATAAAAAGCCCGAGGAAAACCTCCAAACAACTCGGTCATCGCCAAATCTACTTCTCGATCGCCCCAATAAGTCGCCGGGTCAAAAATCACTGGCACTCCAGAAGCAGTGAAACCAGCATTGCCACCCCACAAATCACCATGGACGATCGAGGGCTTAGGTTGATGATCCAAAATCTCTGGCAATTTATCCAACAGCCGTTGTTGACCTGGAAACCTCGCACCTCGGGCAGTAGCAAGCTGAAATTGATAGCCCAAACGCTGGTTTGCAAAAAAATCTACCCAGTTATCTTGCCAGTCATTGATTTGGAGAGTGGAACCGATCGTGTTATTGCGATGCCAACCAAAATGCTCTCCAGGATTAAACCGATGTAAAGCTGCTAGCTCTGCTCCCAATGTTTCCCAAGCCTGTGGAGAGCGACCAGCTAAATCTAAGTAACTTAAAACTAAGTAAGCATGTTGGTCAGTCACACCAGCACAGATCACGGTAGGAACAGTAATTGTCTGAGTGCCAGCTATTTCAATTAAGCCAGCGGCTTCTGCCGCAAACATGGCAGAAGTTTTGGGACGATTGAGCTTCACAAAATACTGCTGTTGACCATCGCTTAATAAGTAAGCCTGATTGATACAGCCACCATTGATCGATCGAAACTCAGTGGGTTCAAAAGGCCGATCGATCGCAGAATTAATATTTTGAACAATAGATTTCCACATAAATCTTTGATATCCCTGAAATTAATGAAACACACATTGTGGGCAGTGCTATCACCTAACGGTGACGCTAGGTTGTCCGTAGGACTTACGACTCCGCTCAGCAACAGCCGACCCTACAAATAATCTCTTATTAATTAATCACAAAATCACAGTCTAGACTTACTCATCAACAAAGTATGCAACAAATAAGCACCAATTCCAATGTTAATCGATACATCCGCCCAATTAAAAATCGCAAAATTAATCAACCTTACATCAATAAAATCAGTCACATAGCCCTGACTAAAACGCTCAATACCATTCCCTAAAGCCCCAGCTAGCACCGCACCGTAGCCCACCTGTTCAAGTTTTTGTAATCGAGGACCAAAAATGGCCAAAGCAATCAGTGCCAAACTTACTGCCAAAGACAGCCAACGCAGCCATCCCTCACCCTGAAAAAGACTAAAAGCAGCCCCTTTATTAATGGCATGGGTAAAATGAAATACCCCCGGCCATAAGGGATAAGATTGACCGATTTGCAGATTTTGGATAGTTAAATATTTAGTGAAAATATCTAGGAGCAAACTCCCGATCGCCATCAACCAAAACCAAGGATTTTTAATAAATTTCATAACTTAATACAGCAACAGCTTCCGCAAAATATAAGCCACCACCGCTGCACCACAAGCCAACATCAATTGACTGGGCAAAGGATTTAAAGAATATTGCATCGCATAAGTTTGAAACCCCAAAGGCATTCCCTGAATCCAATTCATAATCTGCAAACAGAACAAATAAAACAACCCACAGATATGGATAACAACTAAACCACTCACACAGCTCATACTAAGATTTTCGAGAGTAGGACGCAGCCGGAAAGCCAAAGAACCACAGAGCCAGCTCGCAGGCAAAAATCCCAACAAATAACCAAAGCTTGGGTTCTGCCAATAGCCCCAACCACCGCCATCATGAAACACCTTAAAAAGACCAGTGATCCCCAAAAATAGATAAATAGCCTGCACCAAAGTTCCCGGCACCCGACCACCCACACTGGCAATCAACAGCACCGCTGCAATTTGGCAACTGACATTTAGAGGCACCACTTCGATGCCATGCTGCAACCATAGCCAAGGGGGACTGGTGGTGTAAGCAGAAACAAAGTTGGCAAAGATGGCGATCGATACTCCAATCATCACCCAGATCAGTTGATAGAAGCGCGGCAGGGTTGTAATTCGTTGATTCATGTCACGTTGGATTCATACTGCGAGAATTCTAGCATCGCGCCAGCCTATATCTAAGCAATACTCGTCCGCTTGCGGCGTTCTTTGTAAGAAACCCCCACATTTTTCAAACCGGCCTTGAGCATTTCTCTCTCTAGCAGCGAGAAGAAGCTGGTTCGATCGGCTCCCCGCACCACCGCATAATTATGGGCCTCGGCAATGGCCACCGGATATCCCTGACCCTTTTGCACCTGCGAAAGCACGATCCCCAAAGCCCGATCGAGCATTTCTGAGTCAGCCGCCACCCATTGAGGCATCTCCACCCGGGCAATTTCGGTGCCCACATGCAAATAGCAAAAATGAATCTGTTGTTCTTCTGGGTAAAAATCCATCACTCTCACCTTGCTCTGCCAAATACAGCTTCGCTGTCCCGGCTCTAGTCGATCGAGCCACAAAGTAGTATCCCGCAAACCATCAAAAACCTGACAAGGCGGTTTATCGAAGTTGCTACAATTACTCATACAGTCCGGTTCTGGGAACGTACAACTCAAAAGTCTCAGTAAATTCAAAGTATCAATACTGCGCGAAGCGCTGAGGTAGCTAACCATGGGGATTTTGATCGATCGCAGCTTCTCCCAAGCCGCCATCATCGGATCTAACAAAGAATCCCGTGCATCTACCGGCAACTCTTCTAGAAAGCGATATACCAAAGACCCATCCACCATCGCCAGCATGGGCACCTGAGATGCACGGGGAGTCACATTATCTGGATCAAACGGCGGATTCACCCAGTCATAGCCCAAATCTGCCAACACCACGGCCTCGGCCACAGTGCGCTTGTTGCCCATCCATTCTTCGGTATTAATGCCCCATTTCCGCGACTCATAAAGATCTGCTGCCAAATAAAAAACTTCCGGGATGCTGTCTAATAATGGCTGCAAACTCTGACCGTAGTGAATCATCACCCTACCCACGTTGATCAAGTAGCAATAGGCAATCTCATGGTGACTAGGAGCAATTTGAGAACCATCGGTGGCTAAGACCGTATGTTGAGCTGGCGGCCTGCTGATATCAATGCAGGTATCGAGGTCTTCGATCGGGTGTGCCGCCCCAAAGCGTAACCGTTGCCGCCATTGTTCTTGCTGCTGTTGTAGCTCAGTTTGTTGTTCGATCGCGGTTTGAAAATGGCGAGTGGCTAACTGCATCCGCAAGCTCCCAGCCTGAGCTTCTTTGGTCAGATGAGCACCCACGGTAGGCAACTGTTTGGCGACTTTGTTGAGATCTAACATTTATCGAAGAAAGAATTGGTGAAACAGTAAAAATGTTTTTGAACCATTGTAATGAGCAGTGAATCTGAAATCCAAAATAAGCAGCTAATATGTAGAGGCTCAATCTTCAGTCTAAATCCATGCCCTACAGCAAATTTACTCTCAGCCGTGCTGTTGCAGATTTTAACTTAACTGTGAAAGAAGGCCCCAATATTTTTCAAGGAATTCCAGCGGCGGCTCCTTCGGCATTTTTGCAAGAGCTATTGATCGATAGTATTCCTTGGGCGGTAGCGGTAGGTAGTGAGAAGGCTCGATCGGAGGGAATTATTAACCCAGTGTTACTGGAAGTCCGTCGCCAACTTCATGGTCAGGTGGGAGTCTTTTCTGGTGAAGAGTTCAATGTTGATGCAGAAGCAGACTTGCAGGGATATTGCGATTTTTTGGTGAGTCGATCGCCAGAACAGCTTTACATCACTGTACCGGTTCTAATGTTGGTCGAGGCCAAAAAAGAAGACCTCAAGCCAGCCTTGGGTCAATGCCTAGCTGAGATGATCGCTGCTCAACGTTTCAATGCTAGCCAAAAACAAAATATAGAAACCATTTATGGCGTGGTCACTAGTGGAACAGTATGGCGTTTTTTGAAGTTAGAAGAACAAGTGGTGTCGATCGATCTCACTGACTATGCCTTACCACCAGCCGATCAAGTTTTAGGTGTTTTGCTCTGGATGCTACGAATTTGATTCATCAGGTGAATAATCGCCTAACTGCAATTTGAATATGAGGGAAAGATACAGGCGCAATATTACCATTGCTAAACCTACTTTCTGTGGTGTAACCCTCACTGCCCAATCCTCGAAACACAATTAATTCTGATGCCTGTAAATTTACCACCCAGTATTCTAAAATTCCTGCTTGGGCATAAATTATTTGTTTGGTAGTTAAGTCTTTAATGAGAGTGCTGTCGGCATATTCTATCAACCAAAATATATCTGCTGGATAGGGATGATGGTTTAAATAGCGGCTGGTCGCAGGCATTACCACCGCAATATCTGGCTCTGGTTCTGAATCATTGGGCAGGGTAATAGGGTGTGCTTCGCGTACCTTGGCTTGCGCTCCTAATAATTGCTTGAGATAATCTACCGCATCGCTGCAATATACGGCATGAGACATTCCTTCTGGAGCCATTTCAATAATATTTCCTGCTAATAATTCCACCTGTCGATCGGCTAACACACCAGCATTTACCAGCTCATGATATTGCTCGATCGTCCATTTTGCGATGGCTATACTCATCAATTTGTCTCCTATGGCATTTAACAAAAAACCCATTTTTTTATCGTAGCTCAATGACATTCACAAATCACCACTGATCGGGATCCTGCTGATTAAAATTATCTAGTGAGATCAGCGTAATTGTCGGATCTTGATTGGCAGTTGCTCGCTCAGCGGCAGTGTTGTAGCCCCAGTTTGCCAAAAACAGATCAACGTCGGCTAAGTCTGGCTGGGAGACGATCGAATACAAAGTAGGCAATCGATCTTCCACAAACCAAATGTTGGCCGCTGTGGGCAACAACTGGCGCAGGGTATCAGCTTTAGATTGGCGCTTTTCTTTGCCATAAATGGCATTAGCAGGTAAGTTGATACCCTGGCTTTCGAGCAACTGCCGAGTAAAGCGACCGTCTTTGGTAGTAATGATTACGGGATAAATATCTGCGGGCAAGGCGTTTAATCGATCGACTGTCCCCGGATAGCAGCGCTGCAAATCTAACCAGCTCGCTAAGTCTGTTTTAATTGCTCGATCGCGCACATCATCCATTGCCGCCGCAATTTGAGCGGGCTGATAGCCACTGCTGACCAATAATTCTGGTACAAGGTCTGACCAAGCCTCTATCTGAATCTGTTGACCCTGCATCAACGCCCAAACTAGCAAAGACATTTCCCAGCCATGCTCGATCACTGGTCTTAATGTAGCAAACTGCTCAAACAATCCATCAGGTACAGTGCTCTGACCAGACCAAATCTGACAATAGACTGCCCAAGAAGAACTAAAGTATTCTTTCATGCCATCGCATAGCACCCCATCAAAGTCGAGGGCAAGAATTGAGTGCTTTATTGACTGGTTCATGTGTTCGCAAAAATAAAGATCCAGCTTATTGTAATGCTGAATCTTTCAACTATTCACTTGAACCTAGAGACTGGGGTGCAAGGATTCGAACCTCGGAATGCCTGGACCAAAACCAGGTGCCTTACCACTTGGCGACACCCCATTAACGTTGCCGCTTTGTTAAGATA
>JANOXZ010000776.1:0-3970 GCA_031418695.1 Synechococcales cyanobacterium VAR_35_metabat_10 | reverse complement strand
GCCAGATTGGATTCAAGAGATTTATTTGGATTCATTGCGGGCTTTGGGCATTGAACCGGGCGATCATGATATTCGATTTGTGGAAGATAATTGGGAAGATGCCGCCATGGGTGCCTGGGGTGTAGGCTGGGAAGTGTGGCTCGATGGCATGGAAATTACCCAGTTTACCTATTTTCAACAGTGCGGTGGCATTGACTGTCGGCCAGTATCGATCGAGATAACCTATGGTTTAGAAAGACTTTGTATGTATCTACAAGGAGTGGATTCGATCGCTGAAATTCAATGGAGCAATACGGTGAATTATGCAGATATCTTTTTGCAAGGAGAGATTGAGCAGTCTACTTATAACTTTGAGGCTTCTAACCCAGAATTATTGTTTACGCTGTTTGGGCTGTACAAACAAGAAGCCGAGCAGTTGTTAGAAAAGCAATTGGTGATTCCGAGTTTAGATTACGTGCTGAAGTGTTCACACACTTTTAACTTGCTGGATGCTCGGGGAGTGATTTCGGTGACTGAGCGGACACGCTACATCGGCACAGTACGGAATTTGGCGAGGCAGGTTGCCCAAGCTTACGTGGTTCAACGTGAGGGCTTAGGCTTCCCGTTGCTGGCTAAAGCCAAGGGTGGCTAGCCATTTAATTTGGTTACATTTTTTTCATTAGGTGTTTGACGATATTTTCTTTGACCATTAGTTGGCGCATTACTTCTAGTAAAAAGGTCTGGGATTGTTCTGCGCTCATGTTGCGCACCTGTTCTTCGTAGACTTTCAGGTTGAACTGCTGTTCTAGACTCAATGTCATCGGTAAGTCCATGGTTTTCCTCCAAGGAAATCTATACTTACTATGTTAACGAAAGTAAAGATAGTTTGACAAGTATCCAAAAATACAATATTGAGTTTTGGATCTGCTGCCGATCGGTTCAGATATCTGCTGGCTGAGTCAGAACCCGACTGGAGTATAGGTATTTGGCCATCCAAATCTGGATTTTTCTATTTGTAAAGGAATGTTTCTTTGTCTGCCCAAAACAGGACAGGAGTTAAGAGAATCCTTTACCTTAAAACCTAGGTATACTATGCGCCGTTTATGTACAAGCCATTTCTCGATCACCTAGAGCAATCTCTTCAACAAAAATTTGCTCTCACTAGCCGCCCAATTCCTGATGGCTTAGCCAGCCAAGTGAGTGAGCGCGGACGCAGCCCAGCCACGATTCAAAGCTGGTGTTACCAATGTCCAGAGTTTCGCAAGATTCGCTACACCTATATTGACGCTGGAGCCAGCGCCCAGATTTTTAATAGCGTGATCTATCCTGATCCGAAGTATCGTTTGCCTTTGCTGGGGATTGATTTTTTGTCTTTTGGCCAAGTGAAAAATCTAATTGTGATGGATTTTCAGCCATTGTTTCAGGATGAAGCGTATCTGGAAAAGTACATTAAACCGCTGAAAGCCTTGCATGACAAATATCCTGACTTGGTGCAGAACCTCGAAATGAAGTTCTATGATGCCAATCAATACTTCTCTAAATACCTATTGTTTGCCAAGACCGACCCAGAAACTGTGAAGACCAGGGTATTTGAGGCATTTAAAGATTATTTGGAACTCTATTGGGAAATGTTAGACCAAGAACAGCCCATGGATGATCCTTCGGATATTCAGTCCATTATCAAAGCCCAGAAAGACTATGACCAATACAGCGCTGATCGAGATCCAGCCTCTGGTCTGTTTAGTAGCTACTTTGGTCATGAGTGGTCAGAAAAATTCTTGTATGGCTTCTTGTTTGAAGATGCTGTGCCCTTGGCAACGGGAGTTAAGGCGTGACCATCTATGAACCGTTTTTAGAATATGCGGTGGATCTCCTAAAAAAACGCCAAGATCTACAGCCGTATCCGATTCCAGCAGGTTTTGAATCGAAGTTTGCAGTGGTGGGAAAGGGCGATCGACAGTCCGAAGTTCTCACCACTAGTTATGGTTCTCAATCACCCAAGCTCCGTCAAATCCGCGCCGCCCATGTTCAGGGTGGGGCTTCTTTACAAGTATTGAACTTTGTGATTTTTCCTAAGCTGGAATATGACCTGCCGTTTTTTGGGGCAGATTTGGTTACATTACCCGGCGGTCACTTGATCGCCTTGGATATGCAGCCGCTGTTTCGGGATGATCCAAGTTATCAGGCTAAGTTCACCCAGCCGATTTTGCCGATTTTTGAGAAGTATCAAAAAGATTTACCCTGGGGCGGTGATTTCCCAGAAGAAGCCCAGCAGTTCTTTTCGCCCGCATTTTTGTGGACTCGATCGAAAGATGATGTGGTAGTGGAAACCCACGTATTTGATGCTTTCAAGGAATACTTACAGGCTTATTTGGACTTTGTCGATCGAGCAGAACCTGTTACTGATCCAGAGAAACTAACCGAAATCAAAGCTGCCCATCTGCGCTATCTCCGTTACCGAGCCGAAAAAGACCCTGCTAGGGGCATGTTAAGTCGCTTCTATGGTGAGGAATGGACTGAAGAGTATATTCACGGCTTTCTATTTGACTTAGAGCGCCAATTACCCAAGGATTGATAACTTTTTATGGATTCCACTCACTCATCCAGTTTATTTATGGATGTATGGGGATGAGGGGCTTATGAGGTGACAATTAACTCTTTTGTGGAGGATGCCAATGTGCTAAATTCTAGATGGTAAATTTTTATATCCAACTCTGGGGAGAACGACGTGGCTAGATTGTTTTGGGGAAAAGTCTTGACGGTCGTAGCCGCAATGAGCTGTGCCACTGTCTTGCCGATTAATCCTAGTAGAGCTGACTTCACACTGTTTAGCGGCGTAGATCCCAAAGACCAACTGAGCTACAGTCTAGATTTTGGCAATCGATCGACTTCCGATCGCTATCGTCTGCGATTGTCTGGTAACAAAATGCCATTAGGTGCGACCGAGATTAATATTGTTTATCCTGACTACTACCAGGGTCGATTTGATGATAAACAAATCGAAGTGAATGTAGGTGGTAAGTCGATTCCAGTAACCAAGGCCAACTGGGATAAAGAAAAGAGAACTGTGCAAATTATCCTTGATAAGCGCCTGCAAACCAAGCAGGAGGTCGAAATTGTTCTAAATAACGTGCAAAACCCTGACAGTGGTGGCATTTTCTACTTTGACTGTCAGATCAAAAGTAGTTCGGCTTTTCCTTTGGCCAGATACGCTGGCACTTGGATTTTGAGCATTAATTAATTGATTTTGAACCAGCAAAATCCAGATGAGCACTTAGCTCATCTTTTTTTTCGCGAAACTTATTGGGAGGAATTTTAGTCGTTCATGGTAGTTTCACTGTCAAAATTGGGCAAGCTAATATTACGAAACAAAACCAGCTTTCATGATTCGGTTCGCCTCTTGGCGATATTATCCAATGTCCATTGTCGGAATGCTTTGCAATCCACAAACCATTAACGTTAATTACGACTTTAATGACCTCAAATAAAGGTGGCAGCAATAAACTCCACTTCCGCCAAAGGCGAACGACTTCTAACAAAACTTCTAACCCCCTTAAAACCCCAAGTAATATTGTTGCCAAATTAATTTTTGGTGGCATAATTTACAGTCCAAATTTTGCTTGAGTTGAGTAGGATTGAGATCCCTTGTATGGCAACCACCCCTGATTTGTTAGCTGAATATCAAGATTTATCAACACCAGAGGCTTTAATAGTTTCTGATGTTGTCGATAATGATGAAGAAGAATTAGTTCTAGAAAAAACAACCAACCGCATTGATCTAGATCATAGTATTGATCTAGATGAAGAGGAGCTGCCCGAAGAATGGGTGGATCTCTTAGAAGATGATGAGGAAAATGAAGAAGCTATTCCTAAAGCTAAAATGTCTTATAGTAAAGACTTGGTACGTCTTTACTTGCAAGAAATTGGCAAAGTAAAACTTTTAAATAGAGACGAAGAAGTTAGCGAATCTCAAGCAGTGCAACGCTATTTG
>JANOXZ010000775.1:0-1636 GCA_031418695.1 Synechococcales cyanobacterium VAR_35_metabat_10 | reverse complement strand
ACGGCATCCAAGCGTTAGACCTTTACGGTCGCAAGCTCGGATGCCGTTGGTGCCCTCATAGATAGCCGCAATACGAATGTCGCGATACAACTGGGCAACCCCGGTGTCTTCGCAGAATCCCATTCCGCCGTGGATCTGCACGGCTACCGAGCACAGTTCGTTACCTAGATCGGTGCACCACGCCTTTGATAGCGGAGTCAGCATGTCAGCCAATTCCTGGCCTGCGGCGCGTTGTTCAGGCGTTGCACCGTGGCGAGACTCGTCGATGGCTTTCGCATTGAGGAAGATGAGGTGTCGCATTGCTTCGATGTGGCTGCGCATGGTCATGAGCATCCGGCGAACATCGGGATGTCCGACAATTGGATCATGCGATCCTCCGCCCACCGGGCGCCCCTGAACGCGAGTCACGGAGTGGTTGACTGAGTGTTGGTACGCCCGTTCGGCGACTGCGAGACCCTGCTGGCCTACTGATAAGCGCGCATTGTTCATCATGACAAACATGGTGCGCATGCCAGCGTTCACCTCGCCAATCAATTCGCCGAAGGCGCCTTCACCGTCGTCACCGAAGGCCAACACGCACGTGGGTGAGGCGTGAATACCCATCTTGTGTTCCGTTGAAACCAGCTTCACATCGTTGCGGGCGCCAAGCGAGCCGTCCGGGTTGACGAGGAACTTGGGCACGATGAAGCAACTGATGCCTTTCGTTCCTGCGGGAGCATTGTCGACGCGGGCTAACACCAGGTGAATGATGTTGTCGGCCATGTCATGTTCGCCCCAGGTGATGTAGATCTTTTGGCCGGTGATGCGCCAGGTCCCGTCAGAGGCTTGGACTGCCTTCGCACGCAGGGCACCGACGTCGCTCCCGGCATCAGGCTCGGTCAGGTTCATGGTGCCAGACCACTCGCCGCTGATCAGCTTGCGAAGGAAGGTTTCCTTTTGTGACTCTGACCCATAGGCAAGAAGTGCATCGATCGCACCTTGCGTGAGCATCGGACACAAGGCCAACGCCATGTTGGCAGACGACAACAACTCGCCCATGGCGACACCGGTTAAGTGAGGGAAACCGCCTCCGCCGTATTCGGCGTCAAGTGCGGCGCCGGCCCAGCCCGCTTGCGCATAGGCCTGATAGGCGTCACGAAACCCGTTTGGTGTGGTGATGGTCGACGTTGCCGTGTCGACCTTCAGGCCTTCTCGGTCGCCGGTCTCGTTGGTGGGTGACCAGACGTCAGAAATCATGCGCCCGAACTCGTCGAGCAAGCCAACGATGGTCTCGGTGTCGGCGTGTTCGAACCCGGCAAGCTTCGTGAGATCGTCGGAACCGACAAGGTCAAGCGAAAAGCGAATATCGCGAAGTGGAGCGGTGTACTGCAACATCTCCCTAGTTTCCCTCACCTGAGGGCACGCAAGGTAATCCAATCAGGTGACAAAGGTCCAGTTCGTGAAACAGAACGATGTCGAGACGCGCTAGAAAACTCCTATGCCGCTCGCTACCGGATTCCGTGCCCTTGTCGACGATGCCCTGAGCCGGGTCCGGACATTGACCCTGGATGAGGCTGCCACCAAGTTGGCTGATCCCGCTGTGCTGTTCGTTGACCTTCGCGATCCCCGAGAGTTGGGCGAAGAAGGCGAGGTTCTC
>JANOXZ010000774.1:0-1770 GCA_031418695.1 Synechococcales cyanobacterium VAR_35_metabat_10 | reverse complement strand
TGCCTGCCATATTAAAAATATCAAATAGACACTTTATTACTTGGAGGGGCGTAGTCAATGGGGCTACCTTGGTATCGAGTACATACAGTCGTCCTGAATGACCCAGGTCGGTTGATTTCTGTACACTTAATGCACACTGCTCTAGTAGCAGGCTGGTCTGGTTCGATGGCTTTATTTGAGCTATCTACTTTTGACCCTAGCGATCCAGTTTTCAATCCAATGTGGCGGCAAGGCATGTTTGTGCTGCCATTCATGGCGCGCTTGGGCGTTACCAAGTCTTGGGGTGGTTGGAGCGTTATTCCAGGCGAATCCGCAGCCGATGCAGGCTACTGGTCGTTTGAAGGCGTTGCTGCTGCCCATATTATCCTGTCTGGACTGCTATTTTTAGCTGCTATTTGGCACTGGGTATATTGGGACTTAGATCTTTTTAAAGATCCCCGTACTGGCGAGCCTGCTCTAGACTTGCCCAAAATGTTTGGTATTCACCTGTTCTTGTCGGGGCTTCTATGCTTTGGCTTTGGAGCATTTCACCTCACCGGTCTGTTTGGGCCAGGGATGTGGGTGTCTGACCCTTACGGTATTACCGGTCATGTGCAACCAGTGGCTCCCGAATGGGGACCATCAGGATTTAACCCCTTCAATCCGGGCGGCGTAGTGGCTCACCACATCGCGGCTGGTACTGTCGGGATCATTGCTGGTTTGTTCCACTTGACTGTTCGTCCACCAGAGCGTCTATACAAAGCGCTGCGGATGGGGAATATCGAGACGGTATTGTCTTCGAGTATTGCTGCTGTGTTCTTTGCGGCGTTTATCGTAGCTGGAACCATGTGGTATGGCAACGCGACCACTCCGATCGAGCTATTTGGCCCGACTCGTTACCAGTGGGATGGCGGCTACTTTACTCAAGAAATTTCTCGTCGAGTTCAGAGCAGTATTAACGATGGTAAAACTGAAGAGCAAGCTTGGCAGGCAATTCCTGACAAATTGGCCTTCTATGATTACGTTGGTAACAGCCCTGCTAAAGGCGGTCTGTTCCGGACTGGAGCTATGGATAAAGGCGATGGTATCGCTCAATCTTGGTCTGGCCACCCCATCTTCAAAGATGCTGAAGGTCGTACTCTGAATGTACGTCGTCTGCCTAACTTCTTTGAAACCTTCCCAGTTGTAATGACTGACTCCGAAGGTGTGGTGAGAGCAGATATTCCGTTCCGGCGGGCAGAATCGAAGTATAGCTTCGAGCAAGCTGGCGTAACGGCGACTTTCTACGGCGGTGCTTTGAATGGTCAAACTTTCAAAGAACCTGCTCAAGTTAAGGCGTTTGCCCGGAAAGCTCAAGGCGGCGAAATCTTTGAATTCGATCGCGCTACTTTGAATTCTGACGGTGTATTCCGGACTAGCCCTCGTGGCTGGTTTACCTTCGGTCACGCAGTGTTTGCACTGCTGTTCTTCTTTGGCCACTTGTGGCACGGTGCTCGGACTATCTACCGCGATGTATTCGCTGGGGTAGAAGAAGGCATCGAAGAACAAATCGAATTTGGTAAGTATGCCAAACTGGGTGATACAACTACCCTAAAGAAAGAAGCGACATAATAGAAATAGTGGGGGAGAGCTAGCTCTCTCCTGCTGTTGTTATTAAATTTGTAGAGGAATAAATGGAAGCTACTATTTATATTTTGGTAACAGCTTTGGCACTGTGAGTAGTCTTCTTTGCTATTGCTTTTCGGGAACCCCCGCGCATTCCCCGCAGCGGTGACAAGGATTAATTGATTT
>JANOXZ010000773.1:0-2653 GCA_031418695.1 Synechococcales cyanobacterium VAR_35_metabat_10 | reverse complement strand
CCGCTTCTGCTCACAGTAAGATCGCAAAAGATATATGGTATATTTTTAGGATCTTGACCATCTTGGGCTAAAAAGACTTGAGATGTTGGCTGACGTTGGGGCTTGAGATAAGGTGTTACCTTAGCTGGCTTTGACCAATCTGTCATAAATGACTTAGGGATTTTATATTGTTTCATATCCTTGTTGGATGCTAACTTAGGTTCGCATTGACAAACTGGACATTCTTCAATTGGATCTGGATTAGGAGAAGAGTGAAAATGATTACAATTTTCTTTGCAAACCCAATAATATTTATTTTCTAGTTCTTTAGGTCGAGTAATACCTACACTTTTGTAGACACGATCATCAACAACTATTTCTTGTCCAGGTGCATATTCACCCAATGCCAAACGTCGATCGCGTTCTAATCGATGTTTCCCTTGAGATGACTTAAATTCGTTACTTTCTCCAGTTAACTGTAGCGACCCGCAATCATAAATCATCAAACCCGCAATCATCGCAAAATCGAACCCAGATTAAATGCAACTATCCGGTGGTTCCAACCCGAATTAACTGTAACTGAAACCAGATTAATTGCAACTAACCCACAATCATCCGTTCCAACCCACATTAACTGCAACTATAAAAGAGTAAAGAAAACGGACGTTTTCTTTACTCTATCATTTAACCACTCACAGCAACGGCAAACCGCCATTTGGTTAATAAAGTAACTCGATAAAGAAATTAAAATCAAGATATACTCCTCATAGATGAGTTTATTCACTTTTTGTCGTGCTAATTGGCTATGCTCGTGTTTCAACTGACGACCAACTCCTCGATCTCCAGCAAGACGCACTGACGAAAGTTGGCTGCGAGCGAATTTTTACAGATCGGGAGAGCGGTGCTAAAGCCACCCGCCCAGGACTGACATTAGCACTGGATATGTTACGCGCAGACGATACACTTGTCGTTTGGCGACTAGATCGGTTGGGGAGATCGCTCAAGAACCTAATTGAGTTAACAGAACTGCTACGCGAACGATCGATCCAACTGCACAGCATCCAAGAAGGAATCGACACATCCACCAGTGGCGGTCAATTAATGTTTCACCTATTCGGCGCACTGGCAGAATTCGAGCGAAATCTGATTCGCGAACGAACGAATGCTGGATTAACTGCCGCCAGAATCAGAGGTAAGACAGGTGGCAGACCCAAGGCACTAGCACCGAATCAGAGAGCTTTAGTCGTCAGTCTGTACAAGGAGAAACAACATTCGCTTGATGAGATCTGTCAAATGATGGGTATTTCCAGACCTACTCTCTATAGTTATGTAGCCGAGGAACAAAACAGTGCCCCGCAAACAAATCCCCACCTCGGCTCTAGTTAGCTTACGACAAAGCTTAGATCTACTCCCAGCTCGTTGCCCAGAAAGAAAACTGCTCGTCGAAAACACAGCCAGCCTCTACGGAATATCCACAGACACCTTATATCGCTCGCTCCGAGAACAGACACGACCAAAATCTATCCATCGTAATGACCGAGGACTGCCACGCAAGCTGTCGCAACCAGAGATGGAAAGCTACTGTGAAATCATCGCGGCTTTTAAAATTCGCACCAGCAATAAAAAGGGGCGACATATCTCCACCACCAGAGCAATCGAAATCATTGAGGAGTATGGTGTCGATACTCCCAATGGCTTCATCCAACCACCACCAGGACTATTGACCAGAACGACAGTCAACCGTTATCTCCAAGCCTGGGGTTACGACCGAGAGCGGATGACCAGACAGCCTCCTGCTGTGCGCTTTCAAGCTGATAATAGCAACGACTGTTGGCACTTCGATCTCAGCCCTTCAGACTTAAAACACATCGCTCAACCTGCTTGGGTTGAGCCAGGTCGGGGTAATCCACTTCTAATGCTCTACAGCGTCGTCGATGACCGGAGTGGGATGTGTTATCAGGAATACCACTGTGTCTATGGGGAGAACGTCGAAGCCGCGCTACGATTCTTATTTAACGCCATGACAGCCAAGAGCGATAGCTCGCCTTTTCAAGGCATTCCTGCGGCAATCTATGCCGATAATGGGCCGATCTCCAAAAGCAATATTTTCCAAAATGTCTTGTCCTGCCTGGATATTAAGCTAATGACTCACATGCCCAAAGGGAGTGACGGTCGGCGGGTAACAGCCAGATCTAAAGGCAAAGTCGAAAGACCATTTCGGACAGTCAAAGAAGCTCACGAAACGCTCTATCATTTCCAGCAACCACAGACTGAAATAGAGGCAAACCAGTGGCTTCATCGATATTTACTCAATTACAACGACCAGTCCCATCGTTCGGAACCTCACTCTAGATTAGAAGACTGGCTGGCAAATATTCCCAAGGGCGGACTCCGAGCTATGTGTAGTTGGGAGCGGTTCTGTACCTTTGCGCGTGAACCGCAACGGCGAAAAGTGGGTGGGGATGCCAGAGTCTCAGTTGAAGGGGTGGCTTATGAAGTAGATCCAGATCTGGCAGGTGAAACGGTAATTCTGTGGTGGGGGTTGTTCGATAATGAACTATACGTTGAAAGAGATGAGCAGCGATATGGGCCATTTTATCCAGTAGATGGGCCGATACCATTACATCGGTATCGGAAGTTCAAGAAAACTCGCACTCAGGAACGAGCCGACCGC